>NZ_JBEJGX010000003.1:3900000-4112500 GCF_040253635.1 Streptomyces sp. Edi2
TGAGCGGGGCGGCCCGCGACCCGCAGGGCGACGTGGTGATGTGCGACGTCGCACGGGAGGCCGCTGACGGTCTGCTGGCCGGGCTCCGGGCGATGGAGCTGGACAGGACCGGTTCCATCGCGCTGGAGAACATCGATCTGTCGCTGTCCCGGCGGGCCGACCGGGCGGCGGAGGACGCCCCCGGTGAGGGCTCCGACGCCGTGCTGTGGGAGTCGCTGACCGACGCCACCCATGAGGAGTCGACGCTCTCCGCGACCTATCTGGCGTTCCTGACGGTCGCCACGATGATCGCGGCCTGCGGTGTCGTCCTCGACAACGCGATCCTGATCGTCGGCGCGATGGCCGTGGGCCCGGAGTTCGGACCGCTGGCCGGTATCTGCACCGCGCTCGTCCGCCGGGCCCCACGGCTGGCCTGGCGCTCCCTGGTGGCGCTGCTCGTGGGGTTCGTGGTGGCGATGGCGGTCACCGTGGGCTTCAGCCTCTTCATGGACGCAGTGGGCCTCTTCCACATCGAGGACCTGGACGCCGCGCGCCCGAACACCCACTTCATCTACCGGCCCGACTGGTTCTCGTTCGTCGTCGCCGTGCTCGCCGGTATCGCCGGGGTGCTCTCGCTGACGTCGGCGAAGTCGGGCGCCCTGGTCGGTGTGGCGATCTCCGTGACCACCGTCCCGGCTGCCGCCAACGCCGCGGTGGCACTCGGCTACCAGGAGTACGGCCAAGCCTGGCTCTCCATGGAGCAGTTGCTGCTGAACCTGGCGGGCATCGTCCTGGCCGGCACCCTGACCCTGACCGCCCAGAAGCTGCTGTGGGCCCGGCAGAACACCGGGCAACGGGCCGGCTAAGGCCTGTCCCTGACTGTCCGGCCGCCCACGAAAAGGCCCCGCCCGATGCCGGGCGGGGCCTTCGTCATGCCGGGCCGGAAGGACGGGGCTAGCCCAACGCGGACTTGACCGCGTCGGCCAGCCGCTCGGCCACCGCCCGCGCCTGCTCGATGTCCGCGGCCTCCACCATCACCCGCACCAGCGGCTCGGTGCCGGACGGCCGCAGCAGCACCCGGCCGGTGGCGCCCAGCTCCCGCTCCGCCTCGGCGACCGCCGCGGTCAGCTCGGGGGAGGTGGTCACCCGCGACTTGTCGACGTCGGGGACGTTGATGAGGATCTGCGGCAGCCGCTCCATGACGTCCACCAGGTCGGCCAGCGGCCGGCCGGTCGCGGCCACCCGGGCGCCCAGCATCAGACCGGTCAGCGTGCCGTCGCCGGTGGTGGCGTGGTCCAGCACGATGACGTGCCCGGACTGCTCACCGCCCAGCGCGAAGCCGTGCGCCTTCATCTCCTCCAGGACGTAGCGGTCGCCGACCGCGGTCTGGACGAGGTCGATGCTCTCGCGCTCCATGGCCAGCTTGAAGCCCAGGTTGGACATCACGGTGGCGACGACGGTGTTCTTGCGCAGCATCCCCGCCTCGCGCATCCCGAGCGCCAGCACGGCCAGGATCTGGTCGCCGTCGACCTCGTTGCCCTCGCGGTCCACGGCCAGGCAGCGGTCCGCGTCGCCGTCGTGGGCGACACCCAGGTCGGCGCCGTGCTCGACGACGGCCGCACGCAGCAGCTGGAGGTGGGTGGAGCCACAGCCGTCGTTGATGTTCAGGCCGTCGGGGTCGGTGCCGATCGTGATGACATCGGCGCCGGCCCGCGCGAAGGCCTCGGGCGAGACCCGCGCCGCCGCACCGTGGGCACCGTCGATGACGATCTTCAGCCCGTCCAGGCGGTTGGGCAGCACGCCGACGAGGTGCGCGACGTAGTTGTCGAAGCCCTCGTCGTAGACGGTGACCCGGCCCACGCCCGCACCGGTCGGCCGCTCCCAGGGCTCACCGGCGCTGTGGGAGCGGTAGGTCTTCTCGATCCGGTCCTCCAGCTCGTCGGCGAGCTTGTGGCCGCCGCGGGCGAAGAACTTGATGCCGTTGTCGGGCATCGGGTTGTGACTGGCGGAGAGCATCACACCGAGGTCCGCACCGAGGGAACCGGTCAGATAGGCGACCGCCGGGGTCGGCAGCACCCCCACCCGCAGCACGTCCACGCCGGCACTGGCCAGGCCCGCGACGACCGCAGCCTCCAGGAACTCCCCGGACGCGCGTGGATCGCGTCCGACCACCGCCACCGGCCGGTGACCTTCGAAGGTGCCCGCTTCCGCGAGCACATGCGCCGCAGCGACCGACAGACCGAGCGCCAGCTCCGCCGTCAGATCCGCATTGGCGACGCCGCGCACACCGTCCGTGCCGAAGAGTCGTCCCACTGGTGTCCTCCGAGTAGATGAGCTTGGACCAGAGCATTAAGTCCAGGTATACGCCCCAGGTCCTGGATAGCCGAACGCCCCGGTGGCACGGATCCGTGCCACCGGGGCGTTCGCCAAGTGCTGCATGTCGCAGCGAGCGCGGATTAGCGCTTGCTGTACTGCGGCGCCTTACGGGCCTTCTTCAGACCGGCCTTCTTGCGCTCGACCGCACGGTCGTCACGCTTGAGGAACCCGGCCTTCTTCAGCGCGCCGCGGTTGTTGTCGACGTCCGCCTCGTTCAGCGCACGGGCCACGCCCAGGCGCAGCGCACCGGCCTGGCCGGAGATGCCGCCGCCGGAGATGCGGGCGACCACGTCGTAGCGGTTGTCGAGCTCGAGCACCTTGAAGGGCTCGTTGACTTCCTGCTGGTGCACCTTGTTGGGGAAGTAGCCCTCAAGGGTGCGACCGTTGATCTTCCACTGGCCGGTGCCCGGAACGATCCGGACGCGGGCAATGGCGTTCTTGCGACGGCCCAGGCCGGCAGCCGGCTGCGGGTCGCCGAAGCGGGAGGCGAGGGACTCGGAGGTGTACTCCGACTCCACGACCTCGGTCTCAGTGGTGTATTCCTCGACGGCGTCGTCGTTCTCGATGACGGTCTCGGGAGTGGTCTCGGCCACGATGCTCCTCAGAATTCTCTGTCGTCTTAGGGGGTGGCCGGAACTACTGCGCGACCTGGGTGATCTCGAACGGCACCGGCTGCTGCGCAGCGTGCGGGTGCTCGGCGCCCGCGTAGACCTTCAGCTTCGAGAGCATCTGACGGCCGAGGGTGTTCTTGGGGAGCATGCCCTTGATGGCCTTCTCGACGGCCTTCTCGGGGTTCTTGTCGAGCAGCTCGTCGTAGCGGACGGAGCGCAGACCACCCGGGAAGCCAGAGTGGCGGTAGGCCATCTTCTGGGTCCGCTTGTTGCCGGACAGGTGCACCTTGTCGGCGTTGACGATGATGACGAAGTCACCCATGTCAACGTGCGGCGCGTAAACGGGCTTGTGCTTACCCCGCAGGAGGGACGCGGCCTGGGTGGCCAGACGGCCCAGGACAACGTCCTGCGCGTCAATGATGTGCCACTGGCGCTGGACATCGCCGGGCTTGGGGCTGAACGTACGCACGGTTAGCCTTCGCTTCTTCAGAGGTGGGGTATCCCCGGGGCCTGAGGCCTCAGGGATGGGTCCTGTACTGGTCACCGCTACCGATCACACCAGCAGGAGCGGCACTACGGGTGACGCAACCCGATCGTCCGTCGCTGGTCATCGGCCCGGTGGACCGCGTAAGGGCCCCCTCACGTGAGATAGAGCAAGCCAATACGCATAACGAACAGGCAGAATACCGGCCCGGCCCCGGTGGGGTCAAAACGCCCCCCGAACCGGCGTGCGGTACCGGCCTCCGCCGCCTTGCCGGTCACCGTGCGTATCCACGGCCCCACGTCCCCACCGGAACCGGCACCCGTGTCCCCACCGGCACCGCCGCCCCACCGGCACCGGCACCGGCGCCACAGAGCCGCCGTCGGCCGCGGCCTACCGCTCGCGCACCACCCGCCGCTCGTCCCACACCGGCTCCGCCGTCTCCCGTACCAGCCCGTCCGAGCCGAAGACCAGGAACCGGTCGAAGGACCGCGCGAACCACCGGTCGTGGGTCACCGCCACCACCGTCCCCTCGTACGCCTCCAGCCCCTCCTGCAGCGCCTCCGCCGACTCCAGGTCCAGGTTGTCGGTCGGCTCGTCGAGCAGCAGCGCGGTCGTGCCGGACAGCTCCAGCAGCAGGATCTGGAAGCGGGCCTGCTGGCCGCCGGAGAGCCGTTCGAAGCGCTGCTCGGCCTGCTGCTCCAGCTCGTAGCGGCGCAGCGCCGACATGGCCTGCCCCTTGTTCTTGGCGTGCTCGGTCCACAGGATGTCGAGCAGGGTGCGGCCCAGCAGCTCGGGGTGGGCGTGGGTCTGCGCGAAGTGGCCCGGGACGACGCGGGCGCCGAGCTTCCATGCGCCGGTGTGCGGGACGGGGTTCTGCTCGTCCCCGGCCAGCAGCCGCAGGAAGTGGGACTTGCCCGACCCGTTCGAGCCGAGGACCGCGACCCGCTCGCCGTAGAAGACCTCCAGGGAGAAGGGCTTCATGAGGCCGGTCAGCTCCAGCCCCTCGCAGGTGATCGCCCGTACCCCGGTGCGCCCGCCGCGCAGCCGCATGGTGATGTCCTGCTCGCGCGGCGGCTCCGGCGGCGGCCCGGCCTCCTCGAACTTCTTCAGCCGGGTCTGCGCCGCCGCATAGCGCGAGGCCAGCTCGTGGCTGACCGAGGCCGCCTGGCGCAGCGAGACCACCAGCTTCTTGAGCTGCGCATGCTTCTCGTCCCAGCGCCGCCGCAGCTCCTCGAAGCGGGCGAAGCGCTCCTTGCGCGCCTCGTGATACGTGTCGAAGCCGCCGCCGTGCACCCAGACGTCGGAGCCCGCGGGGCCCGGCTCGACGCTGACGATCTTCTCCGCGGCCCGGGCCAGCAGCTCCCGGTCGTGCGAGACGAACAGCACCGTCTTACGGGTCTGCCGGAGCTGTTCCTCCAGCCAGCGCTTGCCGGGCACGTCCAGATAGTTGTCCGGCTCGTCCAGCAGCAGCACCTCGTCCGTGCCGCGCAGCAGCGACTCCAGCACCAGCCGCTTCTGCTCACCCCCGGACAGCGTGCGCACCTGCCGCCACTGCGCCTTCTCGTACGGCATCCCCAGGGCCGCCGTCGTGCAGATGTCCCAGGCCGTCTCGGCCTCGTAGCCGCGCGCCTCGGCCCAGTCGCTGAGCGCCTGGGCATAGGCCATCTGCGCGGCCTCGTCATCGCCCTCGGCGGTCATCATCGCCAGCTCGGCCGCGTCCACCGCGGCCGCCGCCGCCCTGATCCGCGGCTGCGCCACCGAGACCAGCAGGTCACGCACCGTGCGCTCGTCCCGTACCGAGCCCACGAACTGCGGCATCACGCCCAGCCCGCCGCTGACCGTCACCGCCCCGCCGTGCGGCTGGAGCTCCCCCGCGATCAGCCGCAGCAGCGTCGTCTTGCCGGCGCCGTTGGCTCCCACCAGCGCCACCGACGCGCCCTCCCCCACCCGGAAGGACACGTCTCCCAGCAGGACCCTCCCGTCCGGCAGGTAGTACTCCAGATGTCCGGCCTCAAGATGTCCCATGAGCGGGATTGTGACCGGCCTCCGGGCGTTCCACCAACCCCATTAGGATGCGCGGCATGAGCTTTGGGCAAGGGGGGCCGTTCGACGGCCCCGGGGGTTCTTCGTCGTCCACTCCGGACTGGGGTGCACTGGCCGAGGAGAGCGAGGCACAGACCCGCCGCAAACGCCGGCTGTGGATCGGCGGCGGAGCGCTGGCGGCGCTCGCGGTGGCCGGCATCGTCACCTTCGCCGTCATAGCCGGCGGCAGCGGCTCGCCGGGCGGCAAGCCGACGGCGTCGCCCACGGCGTCCGACCAGGCCGCGGCGCCGGACGACCAGCCGTCCTTCCCCGACGTCTCCGTGCCGCCCCCGCCCAACCCGCGGGACTACATCTCCGACCCCAAGAAGGACCGGGCACCGCTCACCCCGGCCACCCTCTTCGCGCAGAAGAGCATGGTCGTCGGCGCGCACACCTACCCGCGCACCAAGACCGCCACCACCAAGGACTGCACCGCCGCCGCCCAGGGGCCGCTGGTCTCCTCGCTGTCCCACAACGGCTGCAAGCAACTGCTGCGCGCCACCTACGCCAAGGGCGGCGTCGCGGTCACCGTCGGCGTCGCGGTCTTCGACTCGCCCGCCCTGGCCGCCAAGGTCATGAACGAGAACAAGGCGAACCTCATGCCGCTGCCCGGCGGCGGAGTCCCCTCGGACTTCTGCCAGGGCACGAAGTGCCGGATGGCGACCAATGCCACCGGCCGCTACGCCTACTTCACGATCGCCGGCTACCTCAACGGCAAGGACGTCACCGCCACGGAGACCAAGGCCCGCCAGATCGCCCGGGACGGCGGCGCCTATGCGTTCAGCCAGATCACCCAGCGCGGCAAGGACCAGGCCGCCAAGGCCGCCGAGCAGCAGCTGAGGGAAGCCCAGAAGAAGGCCGGCAAGTCCTGACCGCCTCCGGTGGCGCCGCCCTGTCCGGCGGCGCCCCGAAGGCTCCCGGGGCGACCGCTCAGCAGCAGCCGCCCCCGCCGCCGCCCCCGGGCAGCGTCCGCTTGTTGCGCGCCTCCTGGTTGCGCGCCATCAGCAGGTCATCGGCCGGGTAGCCGACCTCCTCCAGCGTCAGCCCGTGCGGCCGCACGACATGGACGGCGGAGTCCCGCACCCCGGCGGCGAGCACCTTCCCCGGCCACTCCACCGGCCGGTGCCCGTCGCCGACGAACAGCATCGCCCCCACCAGCGACCGCACCATGTTGTGGCAGAAGGCATCCGCCCGCACGGTCGCCGTGATGATCCCGTCCGCCCCGCGCGACCAGCTCAGCTCCTGCAGCGTCCGGATCGTCGTCGCGCCTTCCCGCCGCTTGCAGTACGCCGCGAAGTCGTGCTCCCCCAGCAGCGGCCGCGAGGCCTCGTTCATCACCTCGACGTCCAGCTCCCAGTCGTGCCACAGCACATGGCCGCGCAGCAGCGGATCCACGCCCCCGTGGTGGTCGGTCACCCGGTACGCATACCGCCGCCAGATCGCCGAGAACCGCGCATTGAACCCGTACGGCGCCTCGGCCAGCCGCCACACCCGCACATCCTTGGGCAGCCGCCCGGCCAGCCGCCGCAGCAGCTTGTCCTGATGCTCGGCCCACACCGCCGCGGGCAGGTCCACATGCGCCACCTGCCCCCGCGCATGCACCCCCGCATCCGTCCGCCCGGCCACGGTGAGCTCATACGCCTCCCCGGACCGCGTCACGGTCCGCAGCGCATCCTCGATCTCCCCCTGCACGGTCCGCCGGCCACCGGCCTGCTTCGCCCACCCGGAGAAGTCCTTTCCGTCGTAGGAAAGGTCCATCCGCACCCGGACGAACCCGGGCTCCACTTCGTCACTCACGACAGCAATCCTCCCTCACACCACGGGCGGCCGTTCCGCACGGGCGCCTCCCCCGTGCTCCTCCCCCGGGCACGGCGCCCCGGGCACCGCGGACCGGCCCCGCCACCGCCCGCCCGCGCATGCGAAAGCGGGCCCGCCCCGAAGGGCGGACCCGCTCACACGTCGGTCAGGACTCAGGCGTCCTTCGACTCCTCGGTCGCCTCGGCAGCCGGGGCCGCCTCCGCGTCCTTGGCCGCACGCTTCGTCGCGGCCTCGGCCTCACCGGTGGCCTGCTGGGCCACGGTCAGCGCCTCCACCAGCTCGATGACGGCCATGGGCGCGTTGTCGCCACGGCGGTTACCGATCTTGGTGATACGGGTGTAGCCACCCGGGCGGTTCTCGAACCGCGGGGCGATCTCCGTGAAGAGCGTGTGCACGACGCTCTTGTCCGAGATCAGCTGCATGACCTGACGGCGGTTGTGAAGGTCGCCCTTCTTCGCCTTGGTCACCAGACGCTCCGCGTACGGACGCAGACGACGGGCCTTGGCCTCGGTCGTCGTGATGCGGCCGTGCTCGAAGAGCGAGGTGGCCAGGTTGCGCAGCATGAGGCGCTCGTGCGCAGCGCTGCCGCCCAGACGGGCACCCTTGGCGGGCTTCGGCATTTTCTTTCTCCTTGGTATCTGCCCCGGCCGTATCAGGTACCGAGGTCAGGGCCCGGTGAGCGGTTGCTCACCGGCAACAACCTGCGCCCCGTAAGGGGCGCGGGGAACTGCGCGACCAGCCACAGCGGCCGCGCAGTCACAATCCGGCTGTCTCGCCCGAGCTCTTAGTACTGCTCGGTCTCGACGAAACCCGCATCCGCGTCGTCGTCCGCGCCAAACGCGTCGGCAGCGGCGGTCGGGTCGAATCCGGGCGGGCTGTCCTTGAGGGCCAGGCCCATGCCGGCCAGCTTCGCCTTGACCTCGTCGATCGACTTCGCACCGAAGTTGCGGATGTCGAGCAGGTCGGCCTCGGAGCGCGCCACGAGCTCACCCACGGAGTGGATGCCCTCACGCTTGAGGCAGTTGTACGAGCGGACCGTGAGCTCCAGCTCCTCGATCGGCAGCGCCAGGTCGGCGGCCAGGGCGGCGTCCGTGGGGGACGGGCCCATGTCGATGCCCTCGGCGTCGATGTTGAGCTCGCGCGCCAGACCGAACAGCTCGACCAGGGTCTTACCGGCGGACGCCATGGCGTCACGCGGGCGCATGGCCTGCTTGGTCTCGACGTCGACGATCAGCTTGTCGAAGTCGGTGCGCTGCTCGACACGGGTCGCCTCGACCTTGTACGTGACCTTGAGCACCGGCGAGTAGATGGAGTCGACCGGGATACGGCCGATCTCCTGGCCCACCTGCTTGTTCTGGACGGCGGAGACGTAGCCGCGACCGCGCTCGACGGTCAGCTCCATCTCCAGCTTGCCCTTGCCGTTGAGCGTGGCGAGGACCAGGTCCGGGTTGTGCACCTCGACACCGGCCGGCGGGGCGATGTCCGCGGCGGTGACCAGGCCGGGGCCCTGCTTGCGCAGGTACATCACGACCGGCTCGTCGTGCTCCGAGGAGACGACCAGCTGCTTGATGTTGAGGATGAGGTCGGTGACGTCCTCCTTGACGCCCGGCACGGTGGTGAACTCGTGCAGGACACCGTCGATGCGGATGGACGTGACCGCCGCACCCGGAATCGAGGACAGGAGGGTCCGACGGAGGGAGTTGCCGAGGGTGTAGCCGAAGCCCGGCTCCAGCGGCTCGATCACGAACCGGGAGCGGTATTCGTCGACGACCTCTTCGGTCAGCGAGGGACGCTGAGCAATCAGCATGGTGTTCGATCCTTCAGTCGTGGACGCCCGCTATTTGACGCCCGCTGTACTGACAAGGGTACGGGCGGCACGGCGCATACAGCTCCGTACCGCCCCCACCGGTCAGCTCTTACTTGGAGTAGAGCTCAACGATCAGCTGCTCCTGCACCTGGGTGTCGATCACCTGGCGCTCGGGCATGCTGTGCACGAGGATCCGCAGGTTCGAGGGAATCGCTTCCAGCCAGGCCGGAACGGTCCTCTCGCCGGCCTCGGCCTGCGCCACCGCGAACGGGGTCAGGTTCCGAGAGGCCTGGCGGACCTCGACGATGTCGCTCACGGCCACGCGAGCCGACGGAATGTCGGTCTTGCGGCCGTTCACCGTGATGTGTCCGTGACGGACCAGCTGACGGGCGTGGTCGCGGGACTTGGCAAAACCGGCCCGGTAAACCACGTTGTCGAGACGGGTCTCAAGGATGCGCAGAAGGTTCTCACCGGTCTTGCCGGTCTTCTGGTTCGCTTCCTTGTAGTAGTTCACGAACTGCTTCTCCAGGACACCGTAGATACGGCTGCACTTCTGCTTCTCACGAAGCTGGAGCAGGTACTCGCTGTCCTTGGTGCGCCCGCGACCGTGCTCACCCGGGGGGTAAGGACGGATCTCGATCGGGCACTTCGCGCTCTCGCACTTGCTCCCCTTGAGGAAGAGCTTTTGCTTCTCCCGACGGCAACGCTTGCAGTCGGCCCCGGTGTATCGCGCCATTTTCCAGTTGTCTCCGTTACCTCAGTGCGTCAGACGCGCCGGCGCTTGGGCGGGCGGCATCCGTTGTGCGGAGTGGGGGTGACGTCCTGGATCGAGCCGACCTCGAGGCCGGTGGCCTGGAGGGAGCGGATCGCGGTCTCACGGCCGGAGCCGGGACCCTTGACGAAGACGTCGACCTTGCGCATGCCGTGCTCCTGCGCGCGGCGGGCGGCCGACTCGGCGGCCATCTGCGCGGCGAAGGGGGTGGACTTGCGCGAGCCCTTGAAGCCGACGTGGCCGGCAGAGGCCCAAGAGATCACGTTGCCCGTGGGGTCCGTGATCGAAACGATCGTGTTGTTGAACGTGCTCTTGATGTGAGCGTGCCCGTGGGCAACGTTCTTCTTCTCCTTGCGGCGCACCTTCTTGGCGCCGGCCGTACGGCCCTTCGGAGGCATTCATTACTCCCGTGGAGGTGGTCGGTCCTACAGCGAAGACCGCTTGCAGGGGCCTGAGGGGTCTCCCCCAGGGCACACAGTGCGTCCTGCTGAGGACTACTTCTTGCCCGGCTTCTTCTTGCCGGCGATCGCGCGACGCGGACCCTTGCGGGTACGGGCGTTCGTGCTGGTGCGCTGACCGTGCACCGGCAGACCGCGACGGTGACGCAGACCCTGGTAGCAGCCGATCTCGACCTTGCGGCGGATGTCGGCCTGAATCTCGCGACGGAGGTCACCCTCGGTCTTGAGGTTGTTGTCCACGAACTCGCGGATCTTGATGAGGTCTTCCTCAGCAAGGTCGCGAACACGGGTGTTCGGGTCCACGCCGGTGGCGGCGAGGGTCTGCTGCGACAGCGTCCGCCCGATACCGAAGACGTAGGTGAGGGCGACCTCCACACGCTTTTCGCGCGGGAGATCAACGCCTGCGAGGCGTGCCATTGATGTGGCTCCTGATGGCTATTCGGAGGTCTTCCGCAGCACCGTTCCCGTAAGACTCTGCAGAATTACGAGCCGGGTCCCCGGCCTCCGAGCCGGGGGTGTCGTCCCCACGCGAGTGATGCGGGGGTCGGGTGACTGCGTATGTACGTATGTGCTTGCGTCGCGCGAAAACTGCGAAATGCAGGTGGTCGGCGTGCGTCAGCCCTGGCGCTGCTTGTGGCGCAGGTTGTCGCAGATGACCATGACCCGGCCGTGGCGGCGGATCACCTTGCACTTGTCGCAGATCTTCTTGACGCTCGGCTTGACCTTCATGGGATGTGAGGTTCTCCGGGTCAGTGCCGTCACCCCACGGGAGCGGGGCGGCGACAAGATCTACTTGTAGCGGTAGACGATCCGGCCACGCGTCAGGTCGTAGGGAGAGAGCTCCACGACGACCCGGTCATCCGGGAGGATACGGATGTAGTGCATCCGCATCTTTCCGCTGATGTGCGCGAGGACCTTGTGACCGTTCTGGAGCTCCACCTTGAACATGGCGTTCGGGAGGGACTCGATCACGGTGCCCTCGATCTCGATGGCACCTTGCTTCTTGGCCACGCTTCGCCCTTCGAATCGGCTACCTTGATCGACTATCCCGCACCACACCCTCGACCAAGAGGGCATACGGATGCACGAGAGCCGACGCGTTAGTCTACGTCAGCGCCCAGCAAAAGACGAATCCAGGATTATTGCCCACCCGGGGAGATCCTTACGCCCGGGGCCGGTCGACCGGGCGCGTCAGGCCGCCGGGTAAGCCGGGCCGACGGGAGCGTCAGGCCACCCGGGACGGGACAGGCGATGGGTCCTCCCCCGGCCTTCGGGACCTCGGGGAAAGGTCAGGCGAGGGGGTCGGGCGCCGCCGTGATCCCCAGCTCGGCGAGCTTGGCCTTACCGCCGTCCGGCGAGGTCAGCACCAGCGGGCCGTCCTCGGTCAGCGCGACCGAGTGCTCCCAGTGCGAGGACCAGCTGCCGTCGTTCGACTTGACCGTCCAGTCGTCGTCGAGGACGTGGGTCTTGGCCGTGCCGAGATTGACCATCGGCTCGATGGCGATGCAGAAGCCGGGCACCAGCTTGGGGCCGCGGCCGCGCTTGCGGTCGACGTAGTTCAGCAGGTGCGGGTCCATGTGCATCTGCGAGCCGATGCCGTGGCCGCCGTAGTCCTCGACGATGCCGTACTTCCCGCTCGCCGGCCGGGGCTGGCGGCGGATGTAGCCCTCGATCGCCTTGGAGATGTCGACCAGGCGGTTGCCCTTGGCGACCGCCGCGATACCGGCCCACATCGATTCCTCGGTGACCCGGCTCAGCTCGACCAGCTCGTCGGAGTGACCGGACCCGACGAAGGCGGTGTAGGCCGCGTCGCCGTGCCAGCCGTCGATGATCGCGCCGCAGTCGATGGAGATGATGTCGCCGTTCTGCAGCACCGTCTCGGTGTCGGGGATGCCGTGGACCACGACATCGTTGACCGAGGTGCAGATCGTCGCGGGGAAGCCGCCGTAACCGAGGAAGTTCGACTTCGCTCCGTGCTCGGCGAGCACCTTGCGTGCCGCGTCGTCCAGGTCCTTGGTCGTGGCGCCGGGCACCGCGGCCTGACGGGTCGCCGCGTGAATGGCGGCGACCACCAGCCCCGCCTCGCGCATCTTCGCGATCTGCTCGGGGGTCTTGATCTCCACCATGACGGCTGGCGCCTTCCTGAACCGACTGCAACGCATATCCGGCGGCCGTCACGACCGCCCCGTACACGATACGGCCGCGGCACCCTTGCGGGCACCGCGGCCGTATCGGAAGCCGTGTGCTGCTACGCGTCCCGCGACGGCAGGGCCGCCATGGAGCGCCGGGTGACCTCGTCGACCTTCCCCATGGCGGGGATGGTGACGACCAGGTCCTGGTCCTTGTAGTAATCGATGATCGGCTCGGTCTCCGTGTGGTAGACCTCCAGCCGCTTGCGGACGGTCTCCTCGCGGTCGTCGTCCCGCTGGTACAGCTCGCCGCCGCAGACGTCACAGACGCCCTCGGTCTTCGGCTTGTTGTACTCCGCGTGGAAGACGTGGCTGGAGTCGTTGCGGCAGATGCGCCGGCCGGCGATCCGCTTGACGACCTCGTCCTCGGGGACCTCCAGGTCCAGGACGGCATCCAGCTTGAGGTTCTTGTCCTTGAGGTACTCGTCCAGCGCCTTGGCCTGGCCAAGGTTGCGCGGGAAGCCGTCCAGGAGGAAACCGTTTGCCGCGTCGGGCTGCTCCATACGGTCCTCGGCCATCGCAATGGTGACCGAGTCGGGCACCAGGTTGCCGGCGTCCATGTACGACTTCGCCTCGCGGCCGAGGGGCGTGCCCTGGCTGATGTTGGCGCGGAACAGGTCCCCCGTGGAGATGTGCGGGATCTCGAGGTTCTTGGCAAGGTACGCAGCCTGCGTACCCTTGCCGGCCCCCGGGGGTCCGACGAGGACGATTCGCATCAGCGGAGGAACCCTTCGTAGTTGCGCTGCTGAAGCTGGCTCTCGATCTGCTTCACGGTCTCCAGACCCACACCCACGATGATCAGGATGCTCGTCCCGCCGAACGGGAAGTTCTGGTTCGCGTTGAAAAGCACCAACGCCACTGTTGGTACGAGCGCGATCAGCCCCAGGTACAGCGAGCCCGGCCACGTGATCCGGTTGAGCACGTAGCTGAGGTACTCGGCCGTCGGGCGACCAGCCCGGATACCCGGGATGAAGCCACCATACTTCTTCATGTTGTCGGCAACTTCTTCGGGGTTGAAGCTGATGGCGACGTAGAAGAAGGCGAAGAATACGATCAGCAGGAAGTACGTAACGATGTAAACCGGGTGATTTCCCTTGGTGAAGTTGGTGGCGATCCACTGCGCCCATGCCGCCTTCGACCCGCTGAACTGTGCGATGAGGGCTGGAATGTAGAGCAGCGATGACGCGAAGATGACGGGAATCACACCCGCCTGGTTCACCTTGAGCGGGATGTAAGTGGACGTTCCGCCATAGGACCGGCGGCCGATCATCCGCTTCGCGTACTGCACCGGGATGCGCCGCTGGGCCTGCTCGACGAAGACCACCAGGGCGACCATCGCCAGGCCGACCGCGATGACGGCGAAGAACTCGATCCAGCCGTCGGCCAGCTTGCCGGTGAGCTTGATCTGCCACAGCGCGCCCGGGAAGCCGGCGGCGATCGAGATGAACATCAGGATCGACATGCCGTTGCCGATACCGCGGTCGGTGACGAGCTCACCGAGCCACATGATCAGGCCGGTGCCGGCGGTCATCGTGATGACCATGGTGATCGTGGTGAAGATCGAGCTGCTGGGGACGATCTCGGTGGCGACGGGGCAGCTCTGGAAGAGCGCACCGCTGCGGGCGGTGGCCACCAGGCCGGTGCCCTGCAGGATGGCGAGCGCCACGGTCAGATAGCGGGTGTACTGGGTGATCTTCGCCTGCCCGGACTGGCCCTCTTTCTTGAGGGCTTCCAGCCGCGGGATCACCACGGTCAGCAGCTGGAGGATGATGCTCGCCGTGATGTACGGCATGATCCCCAGCGCGAAGATCGTGATCTGCAGCAGCGCACCACCGCTGAACATGTTCACCAGGGCGAACAACCCGCTGCTCCCGCCGGCCTGCTTCATGCAGGTCTCGACGTTCGCATAGTTGACCCCGGGGACCGGGACGTGTGCGCCGATCCGGTAGAGCACGATGATGCCCAGTGTGAACAGCAGCTTCTTGCGCAGGTCGGGCGTCTTGAACGCTCGGGCGAACGCGGTGAGCACGGTGCCTCCTGCGCCTCCCGCCTTGAATGCGAGAGGTGACGGTCTTGAGGATCGACGAATACGTAGCGGGCAAAACCGCGCGGACACGGCCCACGCGGCGGGGGTCCGGGACGAAGCCCGGAAAACAACAGTCCATCCCACCTTACCGGCGACCATACCCCCGTGGAACGACCAACCGGGGATGCCCCAAACGATGGGCATCCCCGGTCAGTTGAGCCAGCGAACTCAGATGAGTTCGGTGACGGCGCCGCCGGCAGCGGCGATCTTCTCCTTGGCGGAGCCGGAAACGGCGTCAACCGTCACCTGCAGCGCCACGGAGATCTCGCCGGTGCCGAGCACCTTGACGAGCTCGTTCTTGCGCACCGCGCCCTTGGCGACCAGGTCGGTCACCGTGACCTCGCCACCCTGCGGGTAGAGCGCGGCCAGCTTGTCCAGGTTCACGACCTGGAACTGCTTGTGGGCGGGGTTCTTGAAGCCCTTCAGCTTCGGGAGGCGCATGTGGAGGGGCATCTGCCCGCCCTCGAAGCGCTCCGGAACCTGGTAACGGGCCTTCGTGCCCTTGGTACCACGACCAGCGGTCTTACCCTTGGACGCCTCACCACGACCGACACGGGTCTTGGCAGTCTTGGCGCCCGGGGCGGGCCGGAGGTTGTGGACCTTCAGCGGGTTGTTCTCCGCCATGTCAGTCGACCTCCTCAACCGTCACGAGGTGGCGGACGGTGTGCACCATGCCGCGGAACTCGGGACGGTCCTCCTTGACAACCACGTCGTTGAGCCGCTTGAGGCCCAGCGAACGGAGGGTGTCGCGGTGGTTCTGCTTGCTACCGATGAAGGACTTCGTCTGCGTGATCTTGAGGTGCGCCATTACGCGGTCACCCCGGCACGCGCCCGCAGCAGAGCGGCGGGAGCAACGTCCTCCAGCGGCAGGCCACGACGGGCCGCGATCTCCTCGGGGCGCTGAAGGCCCTGAAGCGCGGTCACCGTGGCGTGCACGATGTTGATCGGGTTCGACGAACCGAGCGACTTGCTCAGCACGTCGTGGATGCCCGCGCACTCCAGAACGGCACGCACGGGGCCACCGGCGATCACACCGGTACCGGGGGAAGCCGGCTTGAGCAGGACAACGCCCGCAGCCTTCTCGCCCTGGATGGGGTGAGGGATGGTGCCCTGGATACGGGGGACCTTGAAGAAGTTCTTCTTGGCCTCTTCCACGCCCTTGGCGATGGCAGCCGGAACTTCCTTGGCCTTGCCGTAACCGACACCTACGGTGCCGTCACCATCGCCCACCACGACCAGCGCGGTGAAGCTGAAGCGACGGCCACCCTTGACAACCTTGGCGACACGGTTGATCGCGACAACGCGCTCAACGTATGCGGTCTTCTCGGCGGCAGCGCCACCGTCGCGACCCTTCCGGTCCCGCCGCTCGCCGCCACCGGCACCGCTCCCGCGGCGCTGGGGTCCAGCCATTGGATTTACCTCTCTCTGTTACGTCCGCTAGCTCCGGAACCGGGGCTTAGAACTTCAGCCCGGCTTCGCGGGCGGCGTCGGCCAGAGCGGCAATCCGCCCGGCGTACTGCTTGCCACCACGGTCGAACACGACGGCCTCGACACCGGCGGCCTTGGCACGCTCGGCGACCAGGGAACCGACCTGCTTGGCCTGAGCGCTCTTGTCGCCCTCGCCACCACGGATCGACGCGTCCAGGCTCGACGCGGAGGCCAGCGTGTGGCCCGCGATGTCGTCGATGACCTGAGCGGTGATGCCACGGTTGGACCGCGTCACCACCAGACGCGGACGGTCCGGGGTACCCGAAATCCGCTTACGGATCCGGATGTGGCGCCGCTTGGCGGCGGCCCGCTTGTAAGCGTCGCCCTTGGCGATCTTCACACCGTATGCCATGGCTTACTTACCAGCCTTTCCGACCTTGCGGCGGATGACCTCGCCGGCGTACTTGACGCCCTTGGCCTTGTACGGGTCAGGCTTGCGCAGCTTGCGGATGTTCGCCGCAACCTCGCCGACCTTCTGCTTGTCGATGCCCTCGACGCTGAGCTTGGTCGGGGACTCGACCTTGAAGGAGATGCCCTCGGGGGCCTCGATCAGGATCGGGTGGCTGTAGCCCAGGGAGAACTCCAGGTTGGAGCCCTTCGCCTGGACGCGGTAACCGACACCGCTGATCTCGAGCGCCTTGCTGAAGCCCTGGGTCACGCCGGTGATCATGTTCGCCACCAGCGTGCGGGACAGGCCGTGCAGGGCCTTGTTCTGACGCTCGTCGTTCGGGCGGGTGACGGCGATGACGCCGTCCTCACCCTTGGCGACCTCGATGGGCGCCGCGACGGTGTGCGAGAGAGAACCCTTGGGGCCCTTCACCGCGACCGTACGGCCATCGATGGTGACGTCCACACCAGCGGGAACCTGGATGGGCAGCTTGCCAATACGCGACATTAGCTATTCCTCCGTTCCCTGGTTACCAGACGTAGGCGAGGACTTCCCCACCCACGCCCTTCTTGCTGGCCTGCTGACCGGTCAGGAGACCGTGGGACGTGGAGATGATCGCCACGCCCAGGCCGCCGAGGACCTTCGGCAGGTTGGTGGACTTTGCGTAGACCCGCAGGCCCGGCTTCGAAATCCGCTTGATGCCGGCGATCGAGCGCTCGCGGTTCGGGCCGAACTTCAGCTCGAGGGTGAGGTTCTTGCCAACCTCGGCGTCCTCGACCTTCCAGCCGGTGATGTAGCCCTCCTGCTGGAGGATCTCCGCGATGTGCGACTTGATCTTGCTGTGCGGCATCACGACGGTGTCGTGGTACGCCGAGTTCGCGTTACGCAGACGGGTCAGCATGTCTGCGATGGGATCAGTCATGGTCATGAATTGGCCTTCGGCCTCTCTCGCCGGGGTTTCCTATGTGCGCCATCCCTCTCCCCGATCAGAGTCGGGACGGGTGCGGCGCGGGGACCTACGGCGTAGTAAGCGACTTTATGCGGGCTCGGCCCGCGGTCGGTCTCGGGCGGCGGTGCGCCCAAACCCCTCTACCCTACGGGAAAAGAGGGATGGGCGCCCGCCGGCCGAATGCTTACCGAGAGCCCTGGTCGTCCCAATGAAGGGATTACCAGGAGCTCTTGGTCACGCCCGGCAGCTCGCCACGGTGAGCCATCTCACGAAGGCACACGCGGCACAGGCCGAACTTGCGGTAGACGGAGTGCGGACGGCCGCAGCGCTGGCAACGCGTGTACGCGCGGACAGCAAACTTCGGCTTACGAGCCGCCTTAGCGATCAGAGCCTTCTTCGCCACGGTCAGTTCTCCTTGAACGGGAAGCCGAGGTGACGAAGCAGGGCGCGGCCCTCATCGTCGTTGGACGCCGTGGTGACCACGGTGATGTCCATGCCCCGCGTCCGGTCGATCTTGTCCTGGTCGATCTCGTGGAACATGACCTGCTCCGTGAGACCGAAGGTGTAGTTGCCCCGACCGTCGAACTGCTTCGGGGACAGACCACGGAAGTCGCGGATGCGCGGCAGCGCCAGCGACAGCAGGCGGTCCAGGAACTCCCACATGCGGTCACCGCGGAGGGTGACGTGGGCACCGATCGGCTGGCCCTCACGCAGCTTGAACTGCGCGATGGACTTACGGGCCTTCGTGACGGCCGGCTTCTGTCCGGTGATCGTGGTGAGGTCGCGGATGGCGCCCTCGATCAGCTTGGAGTCGCGGGCGGCGTCGCCCACACCCATGTTGACCACGATCTTGGTCAGACCGGGGATCTGCATGACGTTCTCGAGCGAGAACTCGTCCTTCAGCTTCCCGGCGATCTCTTCGCGGTAGCGCGTCTTGAGACGCGGCGCGTTGGTGGTGGCAGTCATCAGATGTCCTCACCGGTCCGCTTGGCAACGCGGATCTTGTTGCCCTCGTCATCGAAGCGGTACCCGACGCGGGTGACGACCTTGTTGCCGTCCTTCTCCACCACGAGCTGAACGTTGCTCACGTGGACAGGGGCTTCGGTCGTCACGATGCCGCCGGTCTTCGAACCACGAGCGGTCTGTCCGGCCTTGGTGTGCTTCTTGACCCGGTTGACACCCTCGACCAGGACACGGTCCTCGCGGGGGAAGGCCTGGATGACCTTGCCCTGCTTGCCCTTGTCCTTACCGGTGATGACCTGGACCAGGTCGCCCTTCTTGATCTTCATCGGTTACAGCACCTCCGGCGCGAGCGAGATGATCTTCATGAACTTCTTCTCGCGCAGCTCCCGGCCCACGGGGCCGAAGATGCGGGTGCCGCGGGGGTCGCCATCGTTCTTGAGGATGACGGCCGCGTTCTCGTCGAAGCGGATGTACGAGCCGTCCGGACGGCGGCGCTCCTTGACGGTGCGAACGATGACCGCCTTGATGACGTCACCCTTCTTCACGTTGCCACCGGGGATCGCATCCTTCACGGTGGCGACGATGACGTCACCGATGCCCGCGTAGCGGCGACCGGAACCACCGAGAACACGGATGCAAAGGATTTCCTTCGCACCAGTGTTGTCGGCGACCCGAAGTCGCGACTCCTGCTGGATCACGTCTATCTCCTGTGTGTCTGCCGGTTCCCGGCAGGGGCTTTCCTCTGACGAGTGGGCCCCTGCCGAGCCTGGCGGAACTGTTCCTAGGGGGTCCCCCTAGGAGGGATTACTTGGCCTTCTCGAGGATCTCGACGATGCGCCAGCGCTTGGTGGCGGACAGCGGCCGGGTCTCCATCAGGAGGACGCGGTCGCCGACGCCGGCAGCGTTCTGCTCGTCGTGCGCCTTGAGCTTGTTCGTACGGCGGATGACCTTGCCGTACAGCGCGTGCTTGACACGGTCCTCGACAGCGACGACGACGGTCTTGTCCATCTTGTCGCTGACGACGAGACCCTCACGGGTCTTGCGGAAACCGCGCTCGTTCGTCTCAGTCACATTCTTCTCGCTCATCAGGCGCTCTCCACCGTCTCGATGCCCAGCTCGCGCTCACGCATCAGGGTGTAGATCCGGGCGATGTCCTTACGGACGGACTTGAGCCGACCGTGGTTCTCGAGCTGTCCGGTCGCCGCCTGGAAGCGGAGGTTGAACAGCTCCTCCTTGGCCTCACGAAGCTTGCCGACGAGGTCCTCGTCATTCAGCTCGCGCAGCTCGGTCGCCTTGATACCGGCCGCCATCACGACTCACCTGCCTCGCGCCGCACAATGCGGCACTTCATCGGAAGCTTGTGGGCGGCGCGGGTCAGCGCCTCCTTGGCAACCTTTTCGTTCGGGAAGGACAGCTCGAACATCACCCGACCGGGCTTGACGTTCGCGACCCACCACTCCGGAGAACCCTTACCGGAACCCATGCGGGTTTCGGCCGGCTTCTTCGTGAGCGGGCGGTCCGGGTAAATGTTGATCCAGACCTTGCCGCCACGCTTGATGTGACGGGTCATCGCGATACGAGCGGACTCGATCTGACGGTTCGTCACGTAAGCCGGGGTGACGGCCTGGATGCCGTACTCACCGAAGGCCAGCTCGGTGCCACCCTTGGCCATACCGCTGCGCTTCGGGTGGTGCTGCTTGCGGTGCTTGACCCTGCGAGGGATCAGCATGTCGGTCAGGCCTCCGTTCCGGGGGTCTCCGCCGGAGCAGCGGCAGCGGCCTCGGCCTTGGGGGCCTCGGCAGCGCCGGTCTGCTGCTGCGGCTTGCGGCCACCGCGGCCGCCGCGCTCGCCGCCACCGCCACCGCGACGGGGACGGTCGTTGCCGCCACCACGGGCCGGGCGGTTACCCGCACGGGCCGCGGCGTTCTCGGCACGCACCTCGGCGATGTTCTTGACGTCGCCCTTGTAGATCCAGACCTTCACGCCGATGCGGCCGAAGGTGGTCTTGGCCTCGAAGAAGCCGTAGTCGACGTTCGCACGGAGCGTGTGCAGGGGCACACGGCCCTCGCGGTAGAACTCCGAGCGGGACATCTCGGCGCCGCCGAGACGGCCACCGCACTGGATCTTGATGCCCTTGGCGCCGGCCTTCATCGTCGACTGCATGCTCTTACGCATGGCGCGACGGAAGGAGACGCGGGAGGACAGCTGCTCGGCGACGGCCTGGGCCACCAGCTGAGCGTCGGTCTCGGGGTTCTTGACCTCGAGGATGTTCAGCTGGACCTGCTTGCCGGTCAGCTTCTCCAGCTCGCCGCGGATGCGGTCGGCCTCGGCGCCGCGGCGGCCGATGACGATGCCCGGACGAGCGGTGTGGATGTCAACGCGGACGCGCTCACGGGTGCGCTCGATCTCCACCTTGGAGATACCGGCGCGCTCCATGCCCTTCGTCATCATGCGACGAATGGCGACGTCTTCCTTGACGTAGTCCTTGTACAGCTTGTCGGCGTACCAACGCGACTTGAAGTCGGTGGTGATGCCGAGCCGGAACCCGTGCGGGTTAACCTTCTGGCCCATTACCGGGTTCCTTCCTTGCTGCTGACGACCACGGTGATGTGGCTGGTCCGCTTGCGGATCCGGTAGGCACGGCCCTGGGCACGCGGACGGAACCGCTTCAGGGTCGGGCCCTCGTCGACATACGCCTCGGAAATGACGAGGTTGCCGGCGTCGGTGTGGTCGTAGTTGTGCGCGGCGTTGGCAATGGCGCTGTCCAGCACCTTGCCCACCGGCACGCTCGCGGCCTGCGGGGCGAAACGCAGGACCGCCTGAGCCTCCGTGGCATTCATGCCACGGATAAGGTCCACCACGCGGCGGGCCTTCATGGGCGTGACGCGGATGTACCGCGCCTGGGCCCTGGCTTCCATGGTTGTCCCTTCGGTGTCAGTCATAGTCTTCGCACTCCGCCGATCAACGACGCCGCGACTTGCGGTCGTCCTTCTCGTGGCCGCGGAAGGTGCGGGTCGGCGCAAACTCGCCGAGCTTGTGGCCGACCATCGACTCGGTGACGAACACCGGGACGTGCTTGCGGCCGTCGTGCACCGCGATCGTGTGGCCGAGCATGGCCGGGACGATCATGGAGCGGCGGGACCAGGTCTTGATGACGTTCTTGGAGCCGGCATCGTTCTGAACATCCACCTTCTTGGAAAGGTGGTCGTCGACGAAGGGCCCCTTCTTGAGACTGCGCGGCATCTAAACCCGCTCCTAGCGCTTCTTGTTCGTCTTGCGGCGGCGGACGATGTACTTGTTGCTCGCCTTCTTCGGCGAACGAGTACGACCCTCCTTCTGACCCCACGGCGAGACCGGGTGGCGACCACCGGAGGTCTTGCCCTCACCACCACCGTGCGGGTGGTCGACGGGGTTCATCACGACACCACGCACGGTCGGGCGGACGCCCTTCCAGCGCATGCGGCCGGCCTTACCCCAGTTGATGTTCGACTGCTCGGCGTTGCCGACCTCGCCGACGGTGGCGCGGCAGCGCACGTCGACCAGGCGGATCTCACCGGACGGCATACGAAGGTGAGCCATGCGGCCCTCCTTCGCCAGCAGCTGCACGGAGGCACCGGCCGAGCGGGCGAACTTCGCACCGCCGCCCGGACGCAGCTCGATCGCGTGGATCGTCGTACCCACGGGGATGTGACGCAGCGGCAGGTTGTTGCCCGGCTTGATGTCGGCGCCAGCGCCGTTCTCAATCCGAGCACCCTGGACCAGGCCACGGGGCGCGATGATGTAGCGCTTCTCGCCGTCTGCGTAGTGCAGGAGCGCGATGCGCGCGGTGCGGTTCGGGTCGTACTCGATGTGCGCGACCTTGGCCGGCACGCCGTCCTTGTCGTGACGACGGAAGTCGATCACGCGGTAGGCGCGCTTGTGGCCACCACCCTGGTGGCGAACGGTCACACGACCGGCGTTGTTACGGCCGCCCTTGCTGTGCAGCGGGCGGACCAGCGACTTCTCCGGCGTGGACCGCGTGACCTCGACAAAGTCGGCGACGCTGGAGCCACGACGGCCCGGGGTCGTCGGCTTGTACTTGCGGATACCCATTTCTCAGTCCTCGTCCGATTCCGGACGACTCGGACTCCGTTAGGAGACCGGGCCGCCGAAGATGTCGATACGGTCGCCCTCGGCGAGGGTCACGATGGCGCGCTTGGTGTTCGCACGCTTGCCGTAACCGGTGCGGGTGCGCTTGCGCTTGCCCTGCCGGTTGATCGTGTTGACCCCGGTGACCTTGACCGAGAAGACCGCCTCGACGGCCTGCTTGATCTGGGTCTTGTTCGAGCCCGGCGCGACGATGAACGTGTACTTGTTCTCGTCCAGCAGGGCGTAGCTCTTCTCCGAGACAACCGGCTTGACGAGCACGTCACGCGGGTCCGAGAAGGTCTTGCTGGTGACGACGGCCTCAGTCATCAGGCGTCGCTCCCTTCGGTCTCAGCGGCCTTGGGGCCAGACACGAAGGACTCGAAGGCGGCCTTGGTGAAGACCACGTCGTCGGAGACGAGCACGTCGTACGTGTTCAGCTGGCCCGGCTCCAGGATGTGAACCTGGGGCAGGTTGCGGGCGGACAGCCACGCGGCCTCGTCGCTGCGCTCGGCGACCAGGAGCACGTTCTTGCGCTCGCTGACCTTGCCGAGAAGAGCCTTGGCGGCCTTGGTGGAGGTCGCACCCTCGACCACGCCGGAAACGACGTGGATGCGCGAGTTGCGGGCCCGGTCGGTGAGGGCACCGCGCAGGGCGGCAACCTTCATCTTCTTCGGGGTCCGCTGGCTGTAGTCACGCGGCACGGGGCCGTGGACGATGCCACCGCCGGCGAACTGCGGCGCACGGGTCGAACCCTGGCGCGCGCGGCCGGTGCCCTTCTGGCGGTACGGCTTCTTGCCACCGCCGCGGACCTCGCCGCGAGTCTTGGTCTTGTGCGTGCCCTGGCGGGCCGCGGCCAGCTGCGCGACAACGACCTGGTGGATCAGCGGAACGCTGACCTTGGCGTCGAAGATCTCCGTGGGGAGCTCGACGCTACCGGCCTTGTCGCCTGCCGGCGAAAGGATGTCAATGGTGCTCATCGGTTACCTCAGGCCCCCTTGGCCGCGGTACGGACCAGGACGAGGCCGCCGTTCGGACCAGGAACTGCGCCCTTGATGAGCAGCAGGCCCTTCTCCGCGTCAACGGCATGGACGGTCAGGTTCTGGGTGGTGACCCGCTCATTGCCCATACGGCCGGCCATCCGCATGCCCTTGAACACGCGGCCCGGGGTGGCGCAGCCACCGATGGAGCCAGGCTTACGGTGCACGCGGTGGGCACCGTGGGAGGCCTTGCCGCCATGGAAGCCGTGACGCTTCATGACACCGGCGAAGCCCTTGCCCTTGCTCTTGCCGGTCACGTCCACCTTGACGCCGGACTCGAAGGTCTCAGCGGTCAGCTCCTGGCCGAGGGTGTACTCACCGGCGTCGGTGGTACGGACCTCGACGAGGTGACGACGGGGGGTGACGTCGGCCTTCGCGAAGTGGCCCTTGAGGGGCTTGTTCACCTTGCGCGGGTCGATCTCGCCGAAGGCGATCTGGACGGAGTCGTAGCCGTCCTGGTCATTGGTGCGCACCTGGGTAACGACACAGGGGCCGGCCTTGACCACAGTGACCGGGACGACACGGTTGTTCTCGTCCCAGACCTGGGTCATGCCGAGCTTCTCGCCCAGGATGCCCTTGATCTGCTTAGCCATCTCTTCCGCGCCTCTCAGAGCTTGATCTCGATGTCAACGCCGGCCGGAAGGTCCAGGCGCATCAGCGAGTCAACGGTCTTGGGCGTCGGGTCGAGGATGTCGATCAGGCGCTTGTGCGTGCGCATCTCGAAGTGCTCGCGCGCGTCCTTGTACTTGTGCGGCGACTTGATGACGCAGTACACGTTCTTCTCAGTGGGCAGCGGCACCGGGCCCGCGACCGACGCACCAGTACGGGTCACCGTCTCGACGATCTTCTTCGCCGAAGAGTCGATGACCTCGTGGTCGTAGGCCTTGAGCCGGATGCGGATCTTCTGTCCCGCCATGGCTACTTCGTAGTCCTGTCTCTCGTAAACGCTCTGGGACCCGGCGTGCTGTGCTCCGTGAGAAGCACCGCCCTACCTCCGACCCCCGCGGTCGGGCGTGTCGCGCGCCTTCCGGTAAATCCCCACAAGGGAGATCCTTCTAGAAGGAATGCGTGGGGGTAGGACACCCACCGGGTGCCTGGCCGAGGCACCCCGCTGAGCTTCCCGGAAGATTCCCGTATTTCCGGCCCTGAGAAGGGACGACGAATACCTGGGACTCGCTTCCGGTCCTCCCGGCGGGAGGCGCGCAGCATCGGCACTCAACCGAGCAACCTGGACAGTGTGCCATACAGGGCACGGCACTGGCCAACTGAAGCGGGAGACACTACCCGACCGCCGCACAGAACGCCGCCCCCGCGCCGCAACGCGCGCCGCAAAATCACCGGCCCCGCCATCCCCGCTCACGAGATCCCCCCGGGCAACCTGCCCTGATCCAGTCGGCGATGGCACGTGCGCCCCTACGCTTCGCCCATGCCGAAGAGCGCAGAACGCCCGCGCCGCAGCAAGGGGGCGGGCGATCCGGTGGACCACCCCATGGGAGACACCACCCACCGGGCACCCGCCGGCCACCACCGAAGCCGCGGGGAAGCCGTGGGGGCGCCGTCAGCGCCACTGCGCTGGCGGTGGCGAACCTCGCCCCCCTTTACGTCCTCTTTCTCGCCGCGGGCTCCGTCTCCCCGGACGGTTCATGGGACGTGCGGCAGTCAGCCGACGACGCCCCCTTGCTGTCCGCGGTCGCCGGCGCACTCGCCATGGCAGTAGCAGCCCTGACCGTCTTCACCACGGCGGCCCATTGGCTGCGCAGCAGATAGTGGCTCCTCGCACCGGCAGTAATGCTGCTGACCTCCACGGCCCGATGGCTCTTCCCGTCGTAACGGGACAGTCCGGGCCGGTCACCGATACCGGCGAAACGGAATATGAGCACGCCGAAGACACCTCCCTGCCGGGCCTGCGGACCATTACTCTCCAGGCCGGACGTGACGCCGCACAGGCATCACGGATCTGCGGGAATGAAGGGGCTTGAATATGGCGATCGCGCCGACACGGGCAGAGATAGATCAGCTCTTCACCAACGCGGGATGGCATCCCGATCGCGACGTCTCCGAAAGAGTCAGGGAATTGGCGGAGTTCGTCATCGCCGACCTGGCAGCACATGGTTGCCAGGTCAGGCTCTTCCCGGAAGCGGAGGCCTTCTTGTGCTCGTACGGGTTCCTGGACGTGCCCTTCTTCCCCGCCGCCGGACACGCAGACCGCTTCAACACCTGCGCAAGATTCTGCAGCGATATGGCCGAGCAGATCTCCGAGATCATGGATGATACGCAACAGCCGGTATTTCCCATCGGGTGGGAAAGAATCGAGAACGGGCTCGTGGTAATGGATCCCAATAATCGGATGTATTACCTGCACCATACCGGTGCCTACTACGCCGGAACAGGAATGCACGAAGCATTTTCCAACCTGTATACGGTGCGCCTTCAGCCCATCGAGGAATACCTCTACTGACCCGCCGAAGGCGCCCGCCCGAACGTCAAGGAGCCCCGCCCACCTGACGGTGAGCGGGGCTCCTTGTGAGCTCCGGGGAGCTACGACCGGATCAACCGGATCAACGGAATTACTTGTTGATCTTGGTGACCTGGCCGGCGCCGACGGTCCGGCCACCCTCACGGATGGCGAACTTCAGGCCCTCCTCCATGGCGACCGGCTGGATCAGCTCGACCGACATCTCGGTGTTGTCGCCCGGCATGACCATCTCGGTGCCCTCGGGGAGGGTCACGACGCCGGTCACGTCCGTGGTACGGAAGTAGAACTGCGGGCGGTAGTTGTTGAAGAAGGGGGTGTGACGGCCACCCTCGTCCTTCGACAGGATGTACGCCTGGGCCTCGAACGAGGTGTGCGGCGTGACCGAACCCGGCTTGATGATGACCTGGCCGCGCTCGACGTCCTCGCGCTTGATACCGCGAAGCAGCAGACCGACGTTCTCACCGGCCTGGCCCTCGTCGAGGAGCTTCCGGAACATCTCGATACCGGTGACCGTGGTGGTGGTCTTCTCGGTCTTGATGCCGATGATGTCGACGGTCTCGTTGACCTTGAGGACACCACGCTCGATACGACCGGTGACAACGGTGCCACGGCCGGTGATCGTGAAGACGTCCTCGATCGGCATCAGGAACGGCTTGTCGACGTCACGCTCGGGCTGCGGGATCGACTCGTCGACCGCGGCCATGAGCTTGAGGACGGAGTCGCCCCACTCCTTGTCGCCCTCGAGCGCCTTGAGCGCCGAGACCTTGACGACCGGAACGTCGTCGCCGGGGAACTCGTACTCGGAGAGGAGCTCACGGACCTCGAGCTCGACGAGCTCCAGGATCTCCTCGTCGTCCACCATGTCGGCCTTGTTCAGGGCGACAACGATGTACGGAACGCCGACCTGGCGGGCCAGGAGCACGTGCTCCTTGGTCTGCGGCATCGGGCCGTCGGTGGCGGCGACCACGAGGATGGCGCCGTCCATCTGCGCCGCGCCCGTGATCATGTTCTTGATGTAGTCCGCGTGACCGGGGCAGTCGACGTGCGCGTAGTGACGGTTCTCCGTCTGGTACTCGACGTGCGCGATCGAAATCGTGATACCGCGCTGGCGCTCCTCAGGAGCCTTGTCGATCTGGTCGAAGGCCGAGGCCTCGTTCAGCTCCGGGTACGCGTCGTGCAGCACCTTGGTAATGGCGGCCGTGAGGGTCGTCTTACCGTGGTCAATGTGACCGATGGTGCCGATGTTGACGTGCGGCTTAGTCCGCTCGAACTTCGCCTTCGCCACTGGTTCCTCCTGAAGTGGTTCTGTACGCCTTACTCATCGGCGCCAGGTGATCTTTGCTGGGATGCCGGCTGACGGGGCAATCCTCACGGATGCGGGGATTACCCCATCAGACGGTGTCAAGCCTAAAGCGTGTTCCGACTCAGCGGAGACGGGACTACTCGCCCTTGGCCTTCGCGATGATCTCCTCGGCGACGTTCCGGGGAACCTCGGCGTAGGAGTCGAACTGCATCGAGTAGCTCGCGCGACCCGACGTCTTGCTGCGGAGGTCTCCGACGTAGCCGAACATCTCCGAGAGGGGGACCAGGCCCGTGACGAGCTTGGCGCCGCTGCGCTCCTCCATGGACTGAATCTGTCCACGGCGGGAGTTGATGTCGCCGATCACGTCGCCCATGTAGTCCTCGGGCGTGGTGACCTCAACCTTCATCATCGGCTCGAGCAGGGCCGGGGAGGCCTTGCGCGCGGCCTCCTTGAAGGCCATCGAACCGGCGATCTTGAAGGCCATTTCCGACGAGTCGACCTCGTGGAAGGCACCGTCGAGGAGGGTGACCTTGACACCGGTCAGCGGGTAGCCGGCGAGAACACCGAACTCCATGGCCTCCTGGCAGCCCGCGTCCACGGACGGGATGTACTCCCGCGGGATACGGCCACCGGTGACCTTGTTCTCGAACTCGTAGCCGTCGCCCTCGAGCGGTGCGATCGCGATCTGCACCTTCGCGAACTGGCCGGAGCCACCGGTCTGCTTCTTGTGCGTGTAGTCAAGACGCTCGACCGGCTTGCGCAGGGTCTCGCGGTACGCGACCTGCGGCTTGCCGACGTTGGCCTCGACCCGGAACTCACGCTTCATACGGTCGACCAGCACGTCGAGGTGCAGCTCGCCCATACCCGCGATGATGGTCTGGCCGGTCTCCTCGTCGGTGTGCACCTGGAACGAGGGGTCCTCTTCGGCGAGGCGCTGGATGGCGACACCCAGCTTCTCCTGGTCGCCCTTGGACTTGGGCTCGATGGCGACCTGGATGACCGGGGCCGGGAACTCCATCGATTCCAGGATGACCGGATTGGCGGAGTCGCAGAGGGTCTCACCGGTGGTGGTCTGCTTCAGACCCATGACGGCGACGATGTCACCGGCACCCACCGACTCGATCTCCTCACGCTTGTTCGCGTGCATCCGGTAGATCTTGCCGATGCGCTCCTTCTTGCCCTTCACCGAGTTCTGCACCTGCGAGCCGGCCTCAAGGCGGCCCGAGTAGATGCGGATGAAGGTGAGCTTGCCCAGGTGGGGGTCGCTCGCAATCTTGAACGCCAGAGCGGCCAGTGGCTCGCTCTCGGACGGCTGGCGCTTGATGACCTCTTCCGAGTCCTTGACGGAGTGGCCTTCGATGGCCTCGACGTCCAGGGGGGAGGGGAGGTAGCGCACGACCGCGTCGAGCAGGGGCTGGACGCCCTTGTTCTTGAACGCGGTACCGCAGAACACCGGGGTGACGGTGGTGTTCTCGGCCTTGCCCGAAGCGATGGTGATCCGGCGGATCGCCGCGTAGAGCTGCTCCACGGTGGGCTCCTGGCCCTCCAGGTACAGCTCCATGACCTCTTCATCGTTCTCGGCAACGGCCTCGAGCAGCTTGCCGCGCCACTCGTCGGCAGCCTCGATGTGCGTGTCCGGGATGTCGACGGTGTCGTACATCTCGCCCTTGGCAGCCTCAGCCGACCAGACCAGGGCCTTCATGGTGACGAGGTCGACGACGCCCTTGAAGTCCGCCTCGGTGCCGATCGGCAGCTGCATCACGATCGGGGTCGCGCCCAGGCGGTCCACGATCATGTCGACGCAGCGGTGGAACTCGGCGCCCGTACGGTCGAGCTTGTTGACGAAGCAGATACGCGGAACGCCGTAGCGGTCCGCCTGACGCCAGACGGTCTCGGACTGGGGCTCGACACCGGCAACGCCGTCGAACACCGTCACCGCACCGTCCAGGACGCGCAGCGAGCGCTCCACCTCGACCGTGAAGTCGACGTGGCCCGGGGTGTCGATGATGTTGATGGTGTTGTCGACGTTTTCCAGCGGCCAGTGGCAGGTCGTCGCGGCAGACGTGATGGTGATGCCGCGCTCCTGCTCCTGCTCCATCCAGTCCATCGTGGCAGCGCCGTCGTGGACCTCACCGATCTTGTACGAAACACCGGTGTAGAACAGGATCCGCTCGGTGGTGGTCGTCTTGCCCGCGTCGATGTGGGCCATGATCCCGATATTGCGGACCTTGGCCAGGTCAAGCGAAGTGGTGGCCATAGTGGCTCAATCTTCTCTCGGTCTCGATGTGGGTTGCGACTACCAGCGGTAGTGCGCGAAGGCCTTGTTGGACTCGGCCATCTTGTGCGTGTCCTCACGCTTCTTGACCGAAGCGCCGAGGCCGTTGGAGGCGTCCAGCAGTTCGTTCATGAGGCGCTCGGTCATGGTCTTCTCGCGGCGGGCGCGGGAGTAGCCCACGAGCCAGCGCAGCGAGAGGGTGCCGGCACGGCCGGGCTTGACCTCGACCGGGACCTGGTAGGTCGCGCCACCGACACGGCGGGACTTGACCTCGAGGGTCGGCTTGATGTTCTCGAGCGCGCGCTTGAGCGTGATGACCGGGTCGTTACCGGTCTTCTCGCGCAGACCCTCCATGGCGCCGTAAACGATGCGCTCGGCGGTGGAGCGCTTTCCGTTCAGCAGCACCTTGTTGATGAGGGAGGTCACCAGAGGAGAACCGTAGACCGGGTCGATGATGACCGGGCGCTTCGGGGCGGGGCCCTTACGAGGCATTCTTACTTCTCCTTCTTGGCGCCGTAGCGGCTGCGAGCCTGCTTGCGGTTCTTGACGCCCTGCGTGTCGAGGGAGCCTCGGATGATCTTGTACCGAACACCCGGCAGGTCCTTCACACGACCACCACGCACGAGCACGATCGAGTGCTCCTGCAGGTTGTGGCCCTCACCCGGAATGTAAGCGGTGACCTCGATCCCGCTGGTCAGACGCACACGCGCGACCTTACGCAGGGCCGAGTTCGGCTTCTTCGGGGTGGTCGTGAAAACACGCGTGCAGACGCCACGGCGCTGGGGGGAACCCTCGAGCGCGGGCGTCTTGTTCTTCTCGACCTTGTCCTGCCGGCCCTTGCGGACCAGCTGCTGGATCGTAGGCACCGTTTCTCCGGTTTCTGTGTGCCAGTCTCGGTAAAGCTAACCTGGAACATTCCCCGACCCACGCGGTCGGGTGTGTCGAATACTGCAGTCCGGTCCCTCGCTGGAACGAGTGAGGCGGCAGATTGCGGTGTCAAAACCCGGCTTCCGTGCTGTGACCCTCCAGGCCAGAGGCTGTGGAGAATTGCGCGCACGGCAGCCCAGGGACACCCCAGGCACAAGGTCAGAGCGTACCTACCGCATGGGCTGCGGTCAAAACAAATGCACACGCGAAGGACACGCCGGACTCCTCACGGCGCTGCGGCCACCGTAGTGTGATCGGCGACCGTACGGAAGAAGGCACCATACCGCTGCCTGCCATCCACGGCTGACGACCCGCCGCGGCCGTCCGCCACCGGCCGGTCCCCCGGCCCCCGGGCCCGCGGACCGGTCAGAGGTTGACCGCCGCCGCCAGCACGAAGATCAGCAGAAACAGCGCCCAGCCGCCGATCGCCATCCAGCCCAGCACCAGCCCCGCGGTGGCCTGGCCGTCCCCGCGCTCCCCCGAGCGGCGGATCTCGGCACGCGCCTTGTGCCCCAGGATGACGGCCGGAATCGCGGTCAGCCCCCATGTCGGCAGCGTCATGAGCCCGCACACCAGCGAGCCGGTAGCCGAGCCGTTCGTCGTCACCGGCGCCGGCATCTGCATCGGCATGAATGTCGCCGGCACCATCGGCCGCTGCGGCTGGAACTGAGCCTGCGGTACCGGCCCCTGTGGAAGATCCGCGACCAGCATCTGCAGCTCGGCGTGGGTCTGCGCCTTGTAGGCCCGCCCTATCCGCTGCTCGTACTCCGGCTGCTGCAGCCGCCCCTCGGCGAAACCCGCCTTGAGCACATCGATCGCCCGCTCACGATCAGCGTGCGAGGCGCGCATCGCAGGCGCCTGATGCGACGGCTGAGCCGGCTGCCCGCCCTGCCACGGTTGGAATGCCACTTCGCGAACCTCCCCCGCTCGACAGTTCTCCCCATCTTCTCATCACAGACGCAGCAATGGGACGACAAGTTCCCCCGTGCGGCCCCCAACCCTGTGGAACGTCCGGACAACGCCGCAGGGCGGCCACCCCGCGAGGGATGGCCGCCCTGTTGCTGTCGCGTACGGGCCAGGATTACTGGTTGTACGGACCGTAGTCGTAGTCCTCCAGCGGGACCGCCTGGCCGGAGCCGGTGCCGAAGGGCGAGTAGTCGATGTCGTCGTAACCGACGGCCGAGTACATCGCGGCCTTCGCCTCCTCGGTGGGCTCGACCCGGATGTTGCGGTAGCGGGACAGGCCCGTACCGGCCGGGATGAGCTTACCGATGATGACGTTCTCCTTGAGGCCGATCAGGGAGTCCGACTTGGCGTTGATCGCCGCGTCGGTCAGGACCCTGGTCGTCTCCTGGAAGGACGCCGCCGACAGCCACGACTCGGTGGCCAGCGACGCCTTGGTGATACCCATCAGCTGCGGACGGCCGGAGGCCGGGTGGCCGCCTTCCGCCACGACGCGACGGTTCTCGCCCTCGAACTTCGTGCGCTCCACCAGCTCGCCCGGCAGCAGCTCCGCGTCGCCGGACTCGATGATCGTCACACGGCGCAGCATCTGCCGGATGATGATCTCGATGTGCTTGTCGTGGATCGCCACGCCCTGGCTGTTGTAGACCTTCTGGACCTCGCCGACCAGGTGGACCTGGACGGCACGCTGGCCGAGGATCCGCAGCACGTCGTGCGGGTTGACGGCACCCACGGTCATCGGCTGGCCGACCGTGACGTGGTCGCCCTCGCCCACCAGGAGACGGGCACGCTTGGAGACGCCGTAGGCCATCTCGTCGCTGCCGTCGTCCGGGGTGACGACGACCTTCTTGGTCTTCTCGGTCTCCTCGATCCGGACGCGGCCGGCCGCCTCCGAGATCGGGGCGACGCCCTTGGGCGTACGGGCCTCGAAGAGCTCGACGACACGCGGCAGACCCAGGGTGATGTCGTCACCGGCCACACCACCGGTGTGGAAGGTACGCATCGTCAGCTGGGTGCCGGGCTCACCGATGGACTGGGCGGCGATGATGCCGACCGCCTCACCGATGTCGACCAGCTTGCCGGTGGCCAGCGAGCGGCCGTAGCAGAAGGCACAGGTGCCGACCGCGGACTCACAGGTCAGGACCGAGCGGGTCTTGACCTCCTCGACGCCCGCGTTGACCAGCGCGTCGATGAGCACGTCACCGAGGTCGACGTTGGCCGGCGCGACGACCTTGCCGTCGACGACGACGTCCTCGGCCAGCATCCGTGCGTAGACGCTGGACTCGACGTCGTCCGCCTTGCGCAGGACACCCGCGGCGTCCTTCGAGGCGATCCGCAGCTTGAGGCCGCGCTCGGTGCCGCAGTCCTCCTCGCGGATGATGACGTCCTGGGAGACGTCGACCAGACGACGGGTGAGGTAACCGGAGTCGGCGGTACGCAGGGCGGTGTCCGCCAGACCCTTACGGGCACCGTGCGTGGAGATGAAGTACTCCAGCACGGACAGACCCTCGCGGAACGACGCCTTGATCGGACGCGGGATGGTCTCGTTCTTGGCGTTCGACACCAGACCACGCATACCGGCGATCTGCCGCATCTGCATCATGTTTCCTCGGGCACCCGAGTCAACCATCATGAAGATGGGGTTCGTCTTGGGGAAGTTCTCATTCATCGCCTCGGAGACCTCGTTGGTCGCCTTGGTCCAGATGTTGATGAGTTCCTGCGTGCGCTCGTCCTTGGTGATCAGACCGCGCTCGTACTGCTTCTGGACCTTCTCGTCCTGGGCCTCGTAGCCCGCGACGATGGCCTTCTTGGCCTCCGGCACGACGATGTCCGAGACGGCGACGGTGACGCCGGAACGGGTCGCCCAGTGGAAGCCGGCCGCCTTCAGGTTGTCGAGCGTCGCCGCCACGATGACCTTGGGGTAGCGCTCGGCCAGGTCGTTGACGATCGCGGAGAGCTGCTTCTTGCCCACCGAGTAGTCGACGAACGGGTAGTCCTCGGGCAGCAGCTCGTTGAAGAGCGCGCGGCCCAGGGTCGTCCGCAGCCGGAAGCTGTCACCCTGCTGCCACTCGGGCTCGCCCTCCTCCGGAACCGGCGGGGTCCAGCCGCGGGGCGGGACGGTGCCGATCGGGAAGCGGATGTCGACCTTCGCCTGGAGCGAGAGCTCCTTGGCGTCGAACGCCATGATCGCCTCGGCTGCCGAGCCGAACGCCCGGCCCTCACCGATGACCTTGCGCTCCTCTTCATCCGTGGTGAGGAAGAAGAGGCCGAGCACCATGTCCTGGGTCGGCATGGTGACCGGACGGCCGTCGGCCGGCTTGAGGATGTTGTTCGAGGACAGCATCAGGATGCGGGCCTCGGCCTGGGCCTCCGCGGACAGCGGGAGGTGGACGGCCATCTGGTCACCGTCGAAGTCCGCGTTGAACGCGGTGCAGACGAGCGGGTGAATCTGAATGGCCTTGCCCTCGACCAGCTGCGGCTCGAAGGCCTGGATGCCCAGACGGTGCAGGGTGGGTGCACGGTTCAGCAGCACCGGGTGCTCGGCGATGACCTCTTCGAGCACGTCGTAGACGACCGTGCGGCCGCGCTCGACCATGCGCTTGGCGCTCTTGATGTTCTGCGCGTGGTTGAGGTCCACCAGGCGCTTCATCACGAACGGCTTGAAGAGCTCCAGCGCCATGGCCTTGGGCAGACCGCACTGGTGCAGCTTGAGCTGCGGGCCGACGACGATGACGGAACGCGCCGAGTAGTCGACTCGCTTACCGAGCAGGTTCTGACGGAAACGACCCTGCTTGCCCTTGAGCATGTCGCTCAGGGACTTCAGCGGGCGGTTACCGGGACCGGTGACCGGGCGACCACGACGACCGTTGTCGAAGAGGGCGTCCACGGCCTCCTGGAGCATGCGCTTCTCGTTGTTCACGATGATCTCGGGCGCGCCGAGGTCGAGAAGCCGCTTCAGGCGGTTGTTGCGGTTGATCACACGGCGGTACAGGTCGTTCAGGTCGGAGGTCGCGAAGCGGCCACCGTCCAGCTGCACCATCGGACGCAGGTCCGGCGGGATCACCGGGATGCAGTCCAGCACCATGCCCTTGGGGCTGTTGCGGGTCTGCAGGAAGGCGGAGACGACCTTGAGGCGCTTGAGCGCACGGGTCTTCTTCTGGCCCTTGCCGGTACGGATGATCTCGCGGAGGCGCTCGGCCTCCTCGTCGAGGTCGAAGGTCTCCAGGCGCTTCTGCAGGGCAGCGGCACCCATGGAGCCGTCGAAGTACGTGCCGAAGCGGTCACGCAGCTCGCGGTAGAGCAGCTCGTCGCCCTCGAGGTCCTGGACCTTGAGGTTCTTGAAGCGGCTCCAGACCTCGTCGAGACGGTCGATCTCGCGCTGCGCACGGTCGCGCAGCTGCTTCATCTCACGCTCGGCACCCTCGCGCACCTTGCGGCGCACGTCGGCCTTGGCGCCCTCGGCCTCCAGCTCGGCCAGGTCGGTCTCGAGCTTCTTGGCGCGGGCCTCCAGGTCGGAGTCGCGGCGCTGCTCGATCTGCTGGCGCTCGACGGAGACGTGCGCCTCCAGCGAGGGCAGGTCGCGCGTACGGCGCTCCTCGTCCACCCACGTGATCATGTAGGCGGCGAAGTAGATGACCTTCTCGAGGTCCTTGGGCGCGAGGTCCAGCAGGTAGCCCAGCCGGCTCGGCACGCCCTTGAAGTACCAGATGTGGGTCACGGGAGCGGCCAGCTCGATGTGGCCCATCCGCTCACGGCGCACCTTGGCGCGAGTGACCTCGACGCCGCAGCGCTCGCAGATGATGCCCTTGAAGCGGACGCGCTTGTACTTACCGCAGTAGCACTCCCAGTCCCGGGTCGGACCGAAGATCTTCTCGCAGAAGAGTCCGTCCTTTTCGGGCTTGAGGGTGCGGTAGTTGATGGTCTCGGGCTTCTTGACCTCGCCGTGGCTCCACTGACGGATGTCGTCAGCGGTCGCCAGACCGATCCGGAGCTCATCGAAGAAGTTGACGTCGAGCACTATGCGTCAATCCCTCTCAGGGTTGTAAGTCTTGGGGTCTGAAACGGGGGTCCTGGGGCCGGCCGGGGGAGCCATCGCTGACTCCCCGGCCGGACTCCCGTCAGACCTCTTCGACGCTGCTCGGCTCGCGCCGGGACAGGTCGATGCCGAGCTCCTCCGCTGCGCGGAAGACGTCCTCGTCGGTGTCGCGCATCTCGATGGACATGCCGTCCGAGGACAGCACCTCCACGTTGAGGCACAGGGACTGCATTTCCTTGATGAGCACCTTGAAGGACTCGGGAATGCCGGGCTCGGGGATGTTCTCGCCCTTGACGATGGCCTCGTAGACCTTCACGCGGCCGGTCACGTCGTCGGACTTGATCGTCAGCAGCTCCTGGAGGGCGTAGGCGGCGCCGTAAGCCTCCAGCGCCCACACCTCCATCTCACCGAAGCGCTGGCCACCGAACTGAGCCTTACCACCCAGCGGCTGCTGGGTGATCATCGAGTACGGACCGGTCGAACGCGCGTGCAGCTTGTCGTCGACCAGGTGGTGCAGCTTGAGGATGTACATGTACCCGATCGAGATCGGGTCCGGGAACGGCTCACCGGAGCGGCCGTCGAACATCCGCGCCTTGCCGGAGCCCTTGACCATCCGCTCGCCGTCACGGTTGGGGATCGTCGACTCGAAGAGGCCGGAGATCTCGTCCTCGCGCGCACCGTCGAACACCGGAGTGGCGACGTTGGAGCCGGCGGCGACCTCGTCGGCGGAGATCGAGTGGAGACGCTTCTTCCACTCCTCCTCGACACCCTCGACCTTCCAGCCCTGGCTGGCGAGCCAGCCGAGGTGGATCTCCAGGACCTGTCCCGGGTTCATTCGGGACGGGACACCCAGCGGGTTGAGGATGATGTCGACCGGGGTGCCGTCCTCCAGGAACGGCATGTCCTCGACCGGCAGGATCTTCGAGATGACGCCCTTGTTGCCGTGACGGCCGGCGAGCTTGTCACCGTCGGTGATCTTGCGCTTCTGGGCGACGTAGACGCGGACCAGCTGGTTCACACCCGGGGGCAGCTCGTCGCCCTCTTCGCGGTCGAAGACGCGGACGCCGATGACCTTGCCGATCTCACCGTGCGGCACCTTCAGCGAGGTGTCGCGCACCTCGCGCGCCTTCTCACCGAAGATCGCGCGGAGCAGGCGCTCCTCGGGGGTCAGCTCGGTCTCGCCCTTGGGCGTGACCTTGCCGACGAGGATGTCGCCGGCCACGACCTCGGCACCGATACGGATGATGCCGCGCTCGTCGAGGTCGGAGAGGACCTCCTCGGAGACGTTCGGGATGTCCCGGGTGATCTCCTCGGGGCCCAGCTTGGTGTCACGGGCGTCGACCTCGTGCTCCTCGATGTGGATCGAGGAGAGGACGTCGTCCTGCACGAGGCGCTGCGACAGGATGATCGCGTCCTCGTAGTTGTGGCCCTCCCACGGCATGAACGCCACGAGCAGGTTCTTGCCGAGCGCCATCTCGCCTTCGTCCGTGGACGGACCGTCGGCGAGGACCTGGCCCTCGATGACCCGCGCGCCCTCGTCCACGACGACCTTCTGGTTGAAGGAGGTGCCCTGGTTGGAGCGGGTGAACTTGGCGACGCGGTACGTGGTGTACGTGCCGTCGTCGTTGGCGACGGTGATGTAGTCCGCGGAGACCTCCTGGACCACACCGTCCTTCTCCGCCTTGATGACGTCACCGGCGTCGACCGCACAGCGGTACTCCATGCCGGTGCCGACCAGCGGCGCCTCCGCCTTGATCAGCGGAACGGCCTGGCGCATCATGTTCGAGCCCATGAGCGCACGGTTGGCGTCGTCGTGCTCGAGGAACGGGATCATGGCGGTCGCGGCCGACACCATCTGGCGCGGCGAGACGTCCATGAAGTCGACCTCGTCGGCGGGGACCAGGTCGACCTCGCCGCCACGACGGCGGACCAGGACACGCTGCTCGGAGAACCGCATGTCCTCGGAGAGCTTCGCGTTGGCCTGGGCGATCAGGAAGCGGTCCTCCTCATCAGCGGTGAGGTAGTCCACCTCCTCCGTGACCTGGCCGTCGACGACCTTGCGGTAGGGCGTCTCGATGAAGCCGAAGACGTTGACCCGGCCGTAAGAGGCCAGCGAGCCGATGAGACCAATGTTGGGACCTTCAGGGGTCTCAATCGGGCACATACGGCCGTAGTGCGAGGGGTGCACGTCACGGACGTCCAGGCCGGCCCGCTCACGGGAGAGGCCACCCGGGCCCAGCGCCGACAGACGGCGCTTGTGGGTCAGACCCGACAGCGGGTTGGTCTGGTCCATGAACTGGGACAGCTGGCTGGTGCCGAAGAACTCCTTGATGGAGGCGACGACCGGCCGGATGTTGATCAGGGTCTGCGGCGTGATCGCCTCGACGTCCTGGGTGGTCATGCGCTCGCGCACGACGCGCTCCATACGGGCGAGACCCGTACGGACCTGGTTCTGGATGAGCTCGCCGACGTTGCGCAGACGACGGTTGCCGAAGTGGTCGATGTCGTCGGTCTCGACGACGATCTCCGTGCCGTTCTCGCCGATCGTCTCGGTCTCGCCGGCGTGCAGCTTGACCAGGTACTTGATCGTGGCGATGACGTCATCGGTGGTCAGCACACCGGCGTCCAGCGGCTCGTCGCCGCCGAGCTTCTTGTTGACCTTGTAGCGGCCGACCTTCGCGAGGTCGTAGCGCTTGGGGTTGAAGTAAAGGTTCTCGAGCAGCGTCTGCGCGGCCTCGCGGGTCGGCGGCTCGCCCGGACGCAGCTTGCGGTAGATGTCGAGCAGCGCGTCGTCCTGGCCCTGGGTGTGGTCCTTCTCCAGGGTGGCGCGCATGGACTCGTACTCGCCGAACTCCTCGAGGATCTGCTCGGTCGTCCAACCGAGAGCCTTGAGCAGAACGGTCACGGACTGCTTGCGCTTGCGGTCGATGCGCACACCGACCATGTCGCGCTTGTCGATCTCCATCTCCAGCCAGGCACCCCGGGACGGGATGATCTTGGCGGAGAAGATGTCCTTGTCGGACGTCTTGTCGATGGAGCTGTCGAAGTACACGCCCGGCGAGCGCACCAGCTGCGAGACGACGACACGCTCGGTGCCGTTGATGCAGAAGGTGCCCTTGTTCGTCATGAGCGGGAAGTCGCCCATGAAGACCGTCTGGGACTTGATCTCGCCGGTCTCGTTGTTCGTGAACTCAGCGGTGACGAAGAGCGGAGCCGCGTACGTGAAGTCGCGCTCCTTGCACTCGTCGATGGAGTTCTTCGGGGGCTCGAAGCGGTGGTCGCGGAACGTCAGCGACATCGACCCGGAGAAGTCCTCGATCGGGGAGATCTCTTCGAAGATCTCTTCCAGACCGGACTTGGTGGGGACTTCCTGCCCACTCTCCAGCGCAGCCTCGACGCGACCCTTCCATGCGGCATTGCCGAGCAGCCAGTCGAAGCTTTCGGTCTGCAGCGCAAGGAGGTTCGGAACCCCGAGGGGCTCCTTGATCTTCGCAAAAGAGATGCGCAGCGGGGCGGTGCTGTCGCCGTTGTTCGTATTGGCAGTCGAGGCGTTGCGCGAGGCGGCCAAGAGGGGGTCCTTCCGAGGGCTCGGACTCACTACGCGCGTACCGGTCCCGAACCGAACAGACTGAGGGAAAGCCCAGGTCAGGGCAGATCATTCAGCTTTGCTCGGGCTCGGGTATGCCCCTGGTGACGGGCAGGGAGCAGCTAACAGGCAGCGCAAAGGGTCAGTGTAGCCACTTGGCACACTGATGTCCAGAGCGAGTTTCCGGAGACCGGTTCAACGCCGTGATACCGATCTTCTCCCTCCGGGAGGTCATGCCCTCCGTACCGGAGGAACTCCTCGTTGTTCTTCTCTACGCCCATTGCCCTGCGCCTGCCGAAAGCCCTGCGCCAGTGGCGCACACCGATGCTTCCCTCTTCGTCGGCGATCCATGCCTCGAACCCTGGATCGCTTCTGCGTCGCGTCCCGAGAATTGCGCGCCGCGTCCGGTTCGTCAAGGCCCCCCACCTCAGGGAGATCGTCACATGGGGGCACGTCCGGGCAACGATGATCACCATACTCGCACGCAGGCGCGAGAGATGGCAGCCGTGACGAGCACGCCGAAGGGCGACCACCCGCATGGGTGATCGCCCTTGGCTGGTGTCCGCGGCGCCTGTGGCGCCCTGGACGTGAGTCAGAGACTCAGTGGGGTCACTTGACCTCGACGGAGGCGCCGGCGCCCTTGAGGGACTCGGCGGCCTTCTCGGCGGCGTCCTTGGCGACCTTCTCGAGGACGGGCTTCGGGGTGCCGTCGACGAGGTCCTTGGCCTCCTTCAGACCCAGGGAGGTCAGCTCACGCACGACCTTGATGACCTGGATCTTCTTGTCGCCCGCACCGGTGAGGATGACGTCGAACTCGTCCTGCTCCTCGACCTCGGCGGCCGGGGCACCCGGGACGCCGGCGGCGGCAACGGCGACCGGGGCGGCAGCCTCGACGTCGAACTTCTCCTCGAAGAGCTTCACGAACTCGGAGAGCTCGATGAGGGTCATCTCTTCGAACTGCGCGAGCAGGTCTTCCTGGCTGAGCTTCGCCATGGTGGCGGTCCTTCCACTAATTCGGCTGGTGCCGGATGTACATGAATGGCGGGCGTACGGGCCCGCTGGGCCTACGAGTGCCACGCCCCGGCAGGGGCATGAGTGTGGCTATTCGGCAGCCTCGGCGGGAGCCGGCGTACCGGCACCGCCCTGCTCGACCTTGCTGCGAAGCGCGTCCGCGGTGCGGGCGAACTTCGTGAGCGGGGCCTGGAAGGTCGCCGCGGCCTTGGCCATGGACGCCTTCATGCCACCCGCCAGCTTGGCGAGCAGAACCTCGCGGGACTCGAGGTCCGCAAGCTTCTTGATCTCGTCGGCGGTCAGCGCCTTACCGTCAAGGACACCGCCCTTGATGACGAGAGCGGGGTTTTCCTTGGCGAAGTCACGAAGACCCTTCGCCGCCGTGACCGGGTCACCGGTCACGAAGGCGACAGCGGTCGAGCCCTTGAGGTGCTCGTCCAGCTGAATCCCGGCCTCCTTGGCCGCGATCTTGGTCAGCGTGTTCTTCACCACACGGTACTGAGCGTTCTCGCCGAGAGAACGACGCAACTCCTTGAGCTGCGCCACACTCAGTCCGGTGTAAGAAGTCACAACAGCTGCGTGGGAGTCACGGAGCTTCCCCGTGATCTCCGCAACAGCTGCGTTCTTGTCAGACGTCGCCATGAGCCTCGGCCTCCTTCCGGGTGATGAGGACCGCGCAGAAGGGGCTGGGCAAAACAAACGCCCCGGCGCAGGCGCACGGGGCGTACTCGACCGGAGCGGATCGGAATCCGTCCGGGAGTTCATCCATACACACCTGCGCAGGCCGTCCGCAGCTAGCGGATCCTTCGGCCACCACACGCCCGGGAATGGACGCGCAGAGACAACCAGCGGTCTTTGGCTTCTGGGAAAAGATACGGGAGCGGGATGCGCTCAGGCAAATCGGCGTGGACGGGGACATCGCAGGGTCCCCCGTCCACGCCGTCAGACGTGCGCGGTACCGGTCAGGCGCCGGGCGCGGTCGACGTCTGGTCCGCCGGCGGCGGGGCCACGTCCACCTTGGTGCCGTAGCCCGTGTAGAGCACGGTGGAGTCGCTGGGCTGCTTGCCGCCGAGCTTCTCCCGCTTCTTGACCAGCAGGTTGTCCGAGTCGATCCAGACGTCGAGCTGCTCGCTCTTCGCGCCGCCCTTCGCGAGCTGCTTTTGCATCATGTCGCGGAGGTCCTTGCCGAGCTTGCCGCTCAGCTGGCCCAGCTCGAGGGTGCCGGTGTAGTGCGTCGCCTGGACGCCGTTGACGTCCTCCTTGCCGACGGCCTTGGCCGAGCCGGAGGCGGCCAGCAGCTCGATCGCCTGGCTCGGGTCGGCCTTCTGCAGCGCTTCCTGGAGCAGGGTGCCGGAGCCGCCCAGCTTCTTCGACAGGACGCTGTAGGGGTACTTCGTCCAGGGCTTGCCGCCGCCACCGGGCAGGGCGGCGCCCATGTTGATGTACACGGCGTCCTCGGCGTAGATCGCCTTCATCGGCTTGAGCGGCTTACCGGAGCTCCCGCCGATCTCCATGGTGTTGGCCACGTTCATCCGCATGCCCTGCGACCAGTCCAGATCGCCCTTGGTGGACTGCTTCATCTGCTTGCCGAGCAGGGTCGAGGTCGTGGAGCCGTCGATCTTCGCGGTCTTCTTGGCCTTGGTCGCCTGCTGGGCGGCCTTCAGCGCGTCCGACGGGTTCTGCGCCGGGTCCTGCTTGCCGCCCGCTTCACTGCCGCCGGTGCTGCTGCTCCCGCCCGCGGACGCCTTGCCGCCGTCCTTGTCGTTGCAGGCGCTCAGACCGCCCACCAGAATCACGGCACCCGCCACGGCGGCGGCTATACGCGTGCTACGCATGTGAGGCTCCCCCTTGGATCATCTTTGTCGACCTCGGGGCGACTGTAGTGCAGGCCACCGACCGCACATGCGTCAGGCCCCGCCTCTCCAAAGGGAGGGACGGGGCCTGACGCGTGCATCACGCGCTACGAGGCGTCGATCACGGAGATCAGACGGCCTCGTCCTCGACGAGGAGGTTACGGGTGCGGTTGGCGTCCAGCGGGATGCCGGGGCCCATCGTGGTGGTGACGGTCGCCTTCTTGATGTAGCGGCCCTTGGCTGCGGACGGCTTGAGGCGGTTGATCTCCTCGAGCGCCGCGGCGTAGTTCTCCACCAGCTTGGTCTCGTCGAAGGAGACCTTGCCGATGATGAAGTGGAGGTTCGCGTGCTTGTCCACGCGGAACTCGATCTTGCCGCCCTTGATGTCGGTGACAGCCTTGGCGACATCCGGGGTGACGGTGCCGGTCTTCGGGTTCGGCATCAGACCACGCGGACCGAGCACGCGGCCGAGGCGGCCGACCTTGCCCATGAGGTCCGGGGTGGCGACGACGGCGTCGAAGTCCAGACGGCCCTTGGAGACCTCGTCGATCAGTTCGTCCGAGCCGACGATGTCGGCGCCGGCGGCTTCCGCGGCCGCAGCACGGTCACCGGTCGCGAAGACCAGGACCCGGGCGGTCTTACCGGTGCCGTGCGGGAGGTTCACGGTGCCACGGACCATCTGGTCGGCCTTGCGCGGGTCGACACCCAGGCGCATGGCGACCTCGACGGTCGCGTCGAACTTGACGGAGGTGGTCTCCTTGGCGAGACGGACGGCCTCGAGGGGGGCGTACACACGCTCCCGGTCGATCTTCGCGTCCGCGGTGCGAAGAGTCTTGCTGCGCTTCACTTCTGCTCCTGGTGCAGTGGGGTGGAGTCGTGGTGCGGACCAGCGCCTGGCCCTGCCACGGGTGGTGCCTGAGGGGCTGGGATCAGCCCTCGACCGTGATGCCCATGGAACGGGCGGTGCCGGCGATGATCTTCTCGGCGGCGTCCAGGTCGTTGGCGTTCAGGTCGGGCATCTTGGTGGTGGCGATGTCACGGACCTGGTCGCGCGTGATCTTGGCGACCTTGGTCTTGTGCGGCTCGCCGGAGCCCTTCTCCACGCCCGCGGCCTTCAGGATGAGCTTCGCGGCCGGCGGGGTCTTGGTGATGAAGGTGAAGGAACGGTCTTCGTAGACCGTGATCTCCACCGGCACGACCATGCCACGCTGCGACTCGGTCGCGGCGTTGTAGGCCTTGCAGAACTCCATGATGTTGACGCCGTGCTGGCCCAGCGCGGGGCCGACCGGCGGGGCCGGGTTTGCGGCGCCGGCGCTGATCTGGAGCTTGATAAGCCCCGTGACCTTCTTCTTCTTGGGAGGCATGCTCTCTCCGGGTCCTAGTGAGAGGTTTTCGCCGTTCCATCCGGTCATCCGGATGGAGGCATACCGCACAACGATAACGGGTATAGTCGTGCGGCCAAAAACCGAGCAGGTCAGACCGGCTATGAGCCCGTCTGACCTGGTCGGTTTGGCTGGTGTTCCGGAAGAACCTAGTTCTTCTGGATCTGGTCGAAGCTCAGCTCGACCGGGGTCTCGCGGCCGAAGATCTCGACGAGGCCCTTGACCTTCTTCGAGTCGGCGTTGATCTCGTTGATCGTCGCCTGCAGCGTCGCGAACGGGCCGTCGGTGACGGTGACGGAGTCGCCCACCTCGAAGTCGAGCACCTGGACCTCGACCTTGCGGGACGGCGCCGGCTTGCCCTCGGCCGCGGCGGCCTCCTTGGCGGCCTTCTCCTCGGCCTCCGGGGCGAGCATCTTGACGATCTCGTCCAGCGTCAGCGGGTAGGGGTCGTAGGCGTTGCCGACGAAGCCGGTGACGCCCGGGGTGTTGCGGACGACGCCCCAGGACTCGTTCGTCAGGTCCATGCGCACGAGCACGTAGCCAGGGAGCTTGTTCTGGCGGATGGTCTTGCGCTCGCCGTTCTTGATCTGCGCGACCTCTTCCTGCGGCACCTCGGCCTGGAAGATGAAGTCCTCGACGTTCAGCGAGACGGCACGCTGTTCGAGGTTGGTCTTCACGCGGTTCTCGTAGCCGGCGTAGGTGTGGATGACATACCACTCACCGGGCAGGCCACGGAGCTCGTCGCGGAGGGCGGCCACCGGGTCCACCGGCTCCTGCTCCTCGTCCTCGGCGACCTCGGCAAGGGCCTCGGCGTCCTCTTCGACGTGCACCGCAGCCTCTTCGGCGGGCTCGCCGGCGGCGGCATCCTCGGAGTCGAGCTCGTCGACCTCGTCGGCGGCCTCGACGATCTCAAGCGCGGTGTCGTCGCCCTCGACCTCGGCCGAGGCAGCCGCGTCAACGTCGGCCGCTGCCGGCTCTGCGGAGTCGGCGGCGTCGTTCAGGTTCGGGTCAGACACGGTGGCTGCTTCTTCCTGGCTTCAAGGGGTTGAACATGCGAAAGGGGCGCCCGCTGAGGCGCCCTCCGCGGGATCAGCCGAAGACGTACCCGACGACTCGGTTGATTCCCAAGTCAATCACGGTTACGAGACCGATGATGATGACAACGAAGACGATCACCACACTGGTGTACGTCGACAGCTGGTTACGCGTGGGCCAGACGACCTTGCGGAGTTCCGCCACAACCTGGCGGTAAAAGAGCGCGAGCCGCGCGAAGGGGCCCTTCTTGCCGCGCTTGCCGCCACGGCGGGGCTTCTTCTGGGATTCCGCGGTGTCGTCCTCGGAGCGACCGCGCTCAGGCATGTCGATGGAGCCCAGGGCGTCCGTCACTCGTCCTCACCTGAATCCGGGTCGTGGCCGTGCCGCGCCCGGTTGAGCCGCACGGCGGTGCATTTCATACGTACGCGTGCACGCACTGCGGTGGAGAGTGCGTGTAGCAGGGCCGGAGGGACTTGAACCCCCAACCGCTGGTTTTGGAGACCAGTGCTCTACCAATTGAGCTACGACCCTTTGTGGTTCCCCCAACCTACCGCATGCGGTCGACTGCACTAAGTGCGTGCGCCGCGGCGGCCTGTTCGGAGCCAACGGTCAGCGAGTGTACGTGGTTCGGAGCCAGGCGTCGAACACGATCCTTCCGGGTCCTCCCGGGTGGTGCCCGCAAACCCGTGTGCCGGGCTCCTCAGAGGTCTGCAACGATGCATATATGAGCGCTGCAACCCCTTCCGCATCGTCCCCCACCGACCGCCGGGTCTCGGCCCGCGTCGGTTCGATCTCCGAGTCCGCCACCCTCGCCGTCGACGCCAAGGCGAAGGCCCTCAAGGCGGCCGGACGCCCGGTGATCGGCTTCGGCGCCGGTGAGCCCGACTTCCCCACGCCCGACTACATCGTCGAGGCGGCGATCGAGGCCTGCCGCAACCCGAAGTACCACCGCTACACCCCGGCCGGCGGCCTCCCCGAGCTCAAGACCGCGATCGCCGCGAAGACGCTGCGCGACTCCGGATACGAGATCGAGGCCGCGAACGTCCTGGTGACGAACGGCGGCAAGCAGGCCATCTACGAGGCGTTCGCGGCGATCCTCGACCCGGGCGACGAGGTCATCGTCCCGGCCCCGTACTGGACCACCTACCCCGAGTCGATCCGGCTCGCGGGCGGTGTCCCGGTCGATGTGGTCGCCGACGAGACCACCGGCTACCGCGTGACCGTCGAGCAGCTGGAGGCGGCCCGTACGGAGCGCACCAAGGTGCTGCTCTTCGTGTCGCCGTCGAACCCGACCGGCGCGGTCTACACCCGCGAGCAGGTCGAGGCGGTCGGCCGCTGGGCCGCCGAGCACGGCCTGTGGGTGCTGACCGACGAGATCTACGAGCACCTGGTCTACGGCGACGCCGAGTTCTCGTCGCTGCCGGTGGTCGTGCCGGAGCTGCGCGACAAGTGCATCATCGTCAACGGCGTGGCGAAGACGTACGCGATGACCGGCTGGCGGGTGGGCTGGGCGATCGGCCCCAAGGACGTCATCAAGGCCGCCGCGAACCTCCAGTCGCACGCCACGTCCAACGTCTCCAACGTCGCCCAGGTGGCGGCCATCGCGGCGGTCTCCGGCGATCTGACGGCCGTCGAGGAGATGAAGGTCGCCTTCGACCGCCGCCGTCGCACGATCGTGCGGATGCTCAACGAGATCGACGGCGTGCTGTGCCCGGAGCCGGAGGGCGCGTTCTACGCGTACCCGTCGGTCAAGGAGCTGCTGGGCAAGGAGATCCGCGGCAAGCGCCCGCAGACCAGCGTCGAGCTGGCCGGGCTGATCCTGGAGGAGGCGGAGGTCGCCGTCGTCCCGGGTGAGGCCTTCGGCACCCCCGGCTACCTGCGGCTCTCCTACGCGCTGGGCGACGAGGACCTGGTCGAGGGCGTGTCGCGGCTGCAGAAGCTGCTGGCCGAGGCCAAGTGATCACAACTCACATACGGATCTCCGTAGGTGAGTGACGCAGCGGGCGTCCGGAGTCTTCCGGGCGCCCGTTCGCGCGTTCCCTGGGACACCCCTTCGGGAAAGGCCCTACCGGCGCACCGCCCCCGTACGGCAAGATCTTGGGATGGAGAGCGTTCGTGCCCGCGGCGGAGCCGCACCTCGAGACCTGCGCCGACTGCCGAAGGCCCATCTGCACCTGCACTTCACCGGTTCGATGCGGTCCGCGACCCTGCTGGAGCTCGCCGACAAGTACGGCGTCCATCTGCCCGAGGCGTTGCGGGGCGGTGAGCCGCCCCGGCTGAGGGCCACGGACGAGCGCGGCTGGTTCCGCTTCCAGCGGCTCTACGACATCGCGCGGTCGTGCCTGCGGGAACCCGACGACATCCGGCGGCTGGTCCGCGAGGCAGCCGAGGAGGATGTCCGCGACGGGTCGCGCTGGCTGGAGATCCAGGTCGACCCGACCTCGTACGCACCGCGGCTGGGCGGGCTGATCCCGGCCCTGGAGATCATCCTGGACGCGGTGCACGGTGCCTCCCGTGACACCGGGCTCGGCATCCGCGTCGTGGTCGCCGCGAACCGCATGAAGCACCCGCTGGACGCCCGCACGCTGGCGCGTCTCGCGGTGCGCTACGCCGACCGGGGGGTGATCGGCTTCGGGCTGTCCAACGACGAACGCCGCGGTTTCGCCCGGGACTTCGACCGTGCCTTCGCCATCGCCAGGGAAGGCGGGCTGCTGGCGGCACCGCACGGCGGCGAGCTGTCGGGGCCGTCGAGCGTCCGGGACTGCCTGGACGATCTGCACGCCGGCCGGGTGGGGCACGGCGTACGGGCCGCGGAGGACCCCGTGCTGCTGCGCCGGCTGGCCTCGCGCGGGGTGACCTGCGAGGTGTGCCCGGCGTCGAACGTGGCGCTGGGGGTCTACGAGAAGCCCGAGGACGTGCCGCTGCGGACGCTCTTCGAGGCCGGCGTGCCGATGGCGCTGGGCGCGGACGATCCGCTGCTGTTCGGCGCGCGGCTGGCCGCGCAGTACGAGATCGCCCGCACCGCACACGGCTTCACGGACGCCGAACTGGCCGAACTCGCCCGGCAGTCGGTCCGCGGCTCGTGCGCCCCGCAGGACGAGCAGCAGCGGCTGCTGACGGAGATCGACGGCTGGCTGGGCGGGTAGCGGCCGCCGAGCCCGTCCTGCTTCTTGCCCGGCTGTCTCTTCTAGAGGCTGACGCCGACCGTGACCGGTTCGTTGACGAGCGTGACGCCGAAGGCGGCATGGACACCGTCGCGGACCTCGCGGGCCAGGGCGAGCAGGTCCTCCGTGGTGGCCCTGCCGCGGTTGGTGAGCGCGAGGGTGTGCTTGGTGGAGATACGGGCCGGGCCGCTGCCGTAGCCCTTGGTGAAGCCGGCCCGGTCGATGAGCCAGGCGGCGGAGGTCTTCACCAGGCCCTCGCCGGCCGGGAAGGCGGGCGGGGCGACGTCGGGGCCGAGGCGGTCCCGGGCCCGCTGGAGGAAGGCGGTGTGCTCGGCCTCGGTGAGGATCGGGTTGGTGAAGAAGGAGCCGGCCGACCAGGTGTCGTGGTCGTCGGCGTCCAGCACCATGCCCTTGCCGGCGCGCAGCGCCAGGACGGTCTGACGGGCGACGGCGGCCGGGACCCGGTCTCCGGCCTCGACGCCGAGGGCGCGGGCCGTCTCGGGGTACTTCAGGGGCGCGGAGAGGCCTCCGGCGTCCTCCAGGGCGAAGCGCACCCGCAGCACCACGAACCGATCGGGGTGCTCCTTGAAGCGGCTGTGGCGGTACGAGAAGCCGCACTCCTCGTTCGGGAGGGTGACCGTCTCGCCGGCCCGGCGGTCGTAGGCGACGACCTCGGTGATCGTGGCGGAGACCTCCTGGCCGTACGCGCCCACGTTCTGGATCGGGGTGGCGCCCGCCGAGCCGGGGATGCCGGCCAGGCACTCGACACCGGCCAGTCCGGCTTCGACCGTACGGGCGACCGCGTCGGACCAGTTCTCGCCGGCGGCGAGGGTGAGGTCCGTGCCGTCGAGCGCGAAGCCGCGGGTGGCGATGCGCAGGGCCGTGCCGTCGAAGCCCTTGTCGCCGATCACGAGGTTGCTGCCGCCGCCGATGATCAGCAGCGGGGTCCCGGCTTCGTCGGCCGCGCGGACGGCCGCGATCACCTCGTCGTCGGTGGTGGCCGTGACGAGGCGGGTGGCCGGTCCGCCGAGGCGGAAGGTGGTCAGCGGGGCGAGGGGCGCGTCGTGGAGTTCCTGCACGCGCCCAAGGGTACGGGGGCGGTCCGGCGATGCCCGGCCGGCCGCCCCCGCACGGCTCCGCTCAGGCGAGACGGACCACGGCGCGGGACATGCCCAGCACCTTCTGGCCCGCGCTCATCGCGGTGAGGTCGACCCGGACCGTACGGTCGTCGTCGTCCAGCTTGGCGGCGACCTTGGCGGTGACCTCGATCAGGGCACCGGTCTCGTCGTTGGGGACGACGACGGGCTTGGTGAAGCGCACGCCGTACTCGGCGACCGCGCCCGGGTCACCAACCCAGTCGGTCACCACCCGGATCGCCTCGGCCATGGTGAACATGCCGTGGGCGATGACGTCCGGCAGTCCGACCTCCTTGGCGAACTTCTCGTTCCAGTGGATCGGGTTGAAGTCGCCGGAGGCGCCCGCGTACCGGACGAGCGTGGCGCGGCTCACGGGGAAGGTCTGCGCCGGGAGTTCGGTGCCGACCTCGACCTCGTCGTAGGAAATCGTGGCGGTCATCTCAGGCCTCCTTCGCGGCGCGTGCCACCAGCTTGGTGACGGCGGTCACGACATGCTCGCCCGCCTCGTCGTGCACCTCACCGCGGATATCGATGATGTCGTTGCCCGCCATGGACTTGATGGCCTCGATGGTGGAGGTGACGCTCAGCCGGTCCCCGCTGCGCACCGGCCGGGTGTAGGCGAACTTCTGGTCGCCGTGCACCACCCGGCTGTAGTCCAGACCCAGTTGCGGATCCTCGATGACCTGGCCCGCGGCCTGGAAAGTGATCGCGAACACAAAGGTCGGCGGCGCGATCACATCACAGTGCCCGAGTGCCTTGGCCGCTTCGGCGTCCGTGTAAGCGGGGTTGGTGTCACCGATCGCCTCGGCGAATTCGCGGATCTTTTCCCGGCCGACCTCGTACGGGTCGGTGGGCGGGTACGTGCGTCCGACAAAAGACTGGTCGAGCGCCATGGGCTCGCAACCTCCCTGTACTGATGGTGATAACGCCGTGAGGCCGCCCCCACGAATGGGGACGGCCTCACGAACGAGCCTGTGTTATCGCGTCTCGCGGTGCGCGGTGTGCGAGTTGCAACGGGGGCAGTGCTTCTTCATCTCAAGACGGTCCGGGTCGTTACGCCGGTTCTTCTTGGTGATGTAGTTCCGCTCCTTGCACTCCACGCAGGCCAGCGTGATCTTCGGGCGGACGTCGGTGGCAGCCACGTGAGTGCTCCTTGACGGAAATGGACGGATGAACGCATAAAAGAGTAGCCGATCGGAGGACCGACCCCACAATCGGCTACTGTCAGTAGCGGTGACCGGACTTGAACCGGTGACACAGCGATTATGAGCCGCTTGCTCTACCGACTGAGCTACACCGCTGCGATGCGAGGGGATCCCGTCCGAAGACGGGAACCTCACACATCAGAGCCCCAATACGGAATCGAACCGTAGACCTTCTCCTTACCATGGAGACGCTCTGCCGACTGAGCTATTGGGGCGAGCGATGAAGACATTACACGGCCCGCCGCCAAACGTGAAATCCGTATCCGGGCCGTGCCCCAACGGCCCCGCGCACCACACCGGTACGACTATTCCGCGCCTGCGCGAAGCTCTCCCGGCAGCGCCCTAGGCTCGGAAGAACGCTGCGTGATCTTGCACGCCGGTGGCTTCGAGGAGCGCGATGTCCGACAGCAGTTCGCCGCAGCCCCAGCCGGGAAAGCCCGGCGGCGGCGGCCGCTACGCCAGGTCGGACAGCGGTGCGCTGGTGCTGTGCGGCGCCCGGCTCGCCGACGGCAGGACGGTGGACGTACGGCTCGGCGGCGGGTGCATCGAGGCCGTCGGAACAGCCGGCAGCCTCGCCCCGCAGGGCGCCCGCGTCGACCTCGCCGGCTACCTCCTGCTCCCCGCCCCCGCCGAACCCCATGCGCACTGCGACACCGCCCTGACGGCGGACGCCGAGGGCCCCGCCTCGGGGTCCCCCGAGGACGTCCAGCGGCGGACGACCGAGGCCGCGCTGCTGCAGCTGGGGCACGGCGCCACCGCTTCGCGCAGCCACGTCCGGATCGGCGACGTACAGGGCCTGCGTTCGCTGGAGGCGGTGCTGCAGGCCCGCCGGTCGCTGCGCGGGCTGGCCGACCTGGCGGCGGTCGCGGTGCCGCGGGTGCTGACCGGGGTGGCCGGGGCGGACGGGCTGGCGATGCTGCGGGACGCCGTGAAGATGGGCGCCGCGGTCATCGGCGGCTGCCCGGACCTCGACCCCGATCCGGCCGGGTACGTCGAGACGGTCCTGGAGCTGGCCGGGGAGCACGGCTGTCCGGTGGATCTGCACACCGACGGTGACGATCCGGCGCGGCTGGCGCGGTTCGCGGCGATGTCCGGCGGGCTGCGGCCGGGTGTCGCCCTCGGGCCGTGCTCGGGGATGGCACGGATGCCGCGGAGCGTGGCGGCGCGGGTCGCCGAGCAGTTGGCGGCCGCCGGGGTCGCCGTCGTCTGTCTGCCGCAGGGCGACTGCACGGGGCTGGAGCGGTACGGCTCGCGGGTGTCGCGGCCGGCGCCCGTACGGCTGCTGCGGGCGGCCGGGGTGCGGGTGGCGGCGGGCAGCGGGGCGCTGCGGGACGTGGCGAACCCGGTCGGGCGGGGCGACCCCCTGGAGGCGGCCTATCTCCTGGCTTCCCTGGGGGAGGCGACGCCGGATGCGGCGTACGAGACCGTGAGTTCGGCGGCGCGGGCGACGCTGGGCCTGCCCGAGGTGCGGGTCGAGGCGGGCTTCCCGGCGGAGCTGCTGGCGGTGCGCGGCGAGCGGATCGCCGGGGTGCTCTCGCTGGCCTACAGCCGGATCGTGATCCACCGCGGGCGGGTGGTCGCCCGTACCAGCGCGGTGCGGGAGTACTGCGACTCGGCGGCGGAGGTGGCGCTGGAGCTGCCGCGGCAGTCGCAGCGCTGAGCCACGGCGGCGAGAAGGCCCCGGCCCCCGGCCGGTCCCGCACCGCGCGACGGGCCTTCGGCGTACGGTCGGGATCATGCGCATTGTCATCGCAGGTGGACATGGTCAGATCGCGCTGCGGCTGGAGCGGTTGCTCGCCGGGCGCGGGGACGAGGTCGCGGGCATCGTCCGCCGGCCGGAGCAGGCCGGCGATTTGCTGGCCGCGGGCGCCGAGCCGGTGGTCTGCGACCTGGAGTCGGCGTCGGTGGAGGACGTCGCCCGGCACATGGAAGGCGCCGACGCGGCCGTCTTCGCGGCGGGTGCGGGGCCGGGCAGCGGCAGCGAGCGCAAGGAGTCGGTGGACCGCGGCGCGGCGCGGCTCTTCGCGGACGCGGCCGAGGCCGCGGGCGTACGGCGTTTCCTCGTCATCTCCTCCATGGGCGCGGACCGCGAGCCCCCCGAGGGCACCGACCCGGTCTTCGCGGCCTACCTGCGGGCCAAGGCCGCCGCCGATGCGGACATCCGGTCCCGGGCCGGCCTGGACTGGACGATCCTGCGGCCGGGCATGCTGACGAACGACCCCGGCCCCGGCCTGGTGACGCTGGCCGACGCGACCGGCCGCGGCCCCGTCCCGCGCGACGATGTCGCCGCCACCCTGATGGCACTCCTCGACGAACCGGGCACGATCGGCAAGACGTTGGAGCTGATCGCCGGGGATGTGCCGGTGGTGGACGCGGTGCGGGCGGTGTCGGCGGCGCAGCGGTAGGACGGCTGCCGGGTGCCGAAGGACACACCGGGCCCCGTTCCGCCCCGGCCCGTCGGCGCGGAACGGGGCCAGCTGTTCACTGCGGACCGGCTTGCGCTGCGGGCGCCGGCCCACGGCAGTCGCGGTGCCGTGCTCGACCGGGCGAAAGAAGCGTTCGGGAAGGAAGCGTTCGGGAAGGAAGTCTTCGGACAGTGACGACGACCACCCGCCCCGGAAATCCCGGTGGCCGACTGCTCATCGGCACCTTTGTGGGGGCATGTCTCCTGGTCACGGTGGAGGCGCCGCCGGCCTTCGTCACCCTGGTCCAGCTCATGCCCCGCGGCGAAGAGGCTGTCGAGTTCGACGCGGCGGCGGAGTTCGCGCTCCTCAGCAAGCTCGGCAACGGCTGGGCCGTGCTCTGCCTCGCCCTCACGCTTCCCTTCGTGAGGACACGGAGGCTGCGCCCCTGGTGGTACGCGCCGCCCCTCGCCCTGCTCGCGGCGCTGACGGTACGGCTCGTCGTGTTCCCGCCGTACGGAAGCTGACCCGGCGCGCGGAACGCAAGGCCGGCCGCGCCCGAAGACGCATGGCAAAAGGCCCTTGGCCTGCGATAGTCGCAGGCCAAGGGCCTTTGCTTCCTGTGGCGGCGCCAGGATTCGAACCTGGGAAGGCTGAGCCGGCAGATTTACAGTCTGCTCCCTTTGGCCGCTCGGGCACACCGCCAAGGTTTGCTGCCGGGAGACCCGCTGTGGGGCGGCGCTCCGTGGCAACGACGTAAACCATACCCGATGGCTGGGGGTGGTTCGCCACTCGATTCGGGAGCGCTGGATCTTGGCCGGGTGGCTAGGCTTGGCAGGCGGGCCCGGGAAGGGCCGCAGCCCTGACGGATCTACGTACGAGGAGCCAACTCAACATGGCCGACTCCAGTTTCGACATCGTCTCGAAGGTAGAGCGGCAGGAGGTCGACAACGCCCTCAACCAGGCCGCCAAGGAGATCTCGCAGCGCTACGACTTCAAGGGCGTGGGCGCGTCGATCGAGTGGTCGGGCGAGAAGATCGAGATGCGGGCCAACGCCGAGGAGCGGGTGAAGGCCGTGCTCGACATCTTCCAGTCCAAGCTGGTCAAGCGCGGGATCTCGCTGAAGGCGCTGGACGCCGGTGAGCCGCAGGCCTCGGGCAAGGAGTACAAGATCTTCGCCTCGATCGAGGAGGGGATCTCGCAGGACAACGCCAAGAAGGTCGCCAAGATCATCCGCGACGAGGGCCCGAAGGGCGTCAAGGCGCAGGTGCAGGGCGACGAGCTGCGGGTCAGCTCGAAGAGCCGGGACGACCTGCAGGCGGTGCAGCAGCTACTCAAGGGCAAGGACCTGGACTTCGCCCTGCAGTTCGTGAACTACCGGTAGCAGCCCGGCTTTCGGGTGCCACGGGATGGGGCGGCGCGTTTCGGCGTGCCGCCCCACCGATGTGTCGGGGCGGCACGCCGAGGAGCGGCACGCCTGCCCGGGCGGTCCCCGGGCAGGCGCTCAGCAGGCTGTCAGCGGGCGGCGAACGGCTCGTCGGTGGGGACGATGTCGCGGCCCAGGGGCATCAGGGAGACCGGGATCATCTTGAAGTTGGCGATGCCGAAGGGGATCCCGATGATCGTCACGCACAGGGCGATGCCGGTGATGATGTGGCCCAGAGCCAGCCACCAGCCCGCGAAGATGATCCAGATGACATTGCCGATCGCCGATCCGGCGCCGGCGTCGTCGCGTACGACCGTCGTCCGGCCGAAGGGCCACAGGGCGTAGCCCGCGATCCGGAAGGACGCGATGCCGAACGGGATGGTGATGATCAGGATGCAGCAGATGATGCCCGCGAAGACGTAGCCGAGCGCCAGCCAGAAGCCGCTGAGGACCAGCCAGAGGACGTTGAGGATGAACTTCATGATCAGCAGCCTTCCACGGGCACGGCGGAGAATGTATCTGCCGTGCTAGACGCGCTGAGCCCGGTGAATCGTTGCGTTCATGATGCGCCGGGCGTCTGCTGACGGCCACCGGTCCCGGCGGACGCGGCGGTGTCAGGGGCGGTGGCCCGCCATGTTTTCGAGGCGGGCGATCCGTTCGTCCATCGGGGGGTGGGTGGAGAAGAGCCGGGACAGGCCGCCGCCGCGGAACGGGTTGGCGATCATCATGTGGCCGGCGGTCTCCAGGCGCGGCTCGGGCGGGAGCGGGAGCTGCCGGGTTCCGGTCTCCAGCTTGCGCAGCGCGGAGGCCAGGGCCAGCGGGTCGCCGGTGAGCTGGGCGCCCGCGGCATCGGCCTCGTACTCGCGCGAGCGGCTGACGGCGAGCTGGATCAGCGAGGCCGCGACCGGCCCGAGGATCATGATCAGCAGCATGCCGAAGAGGCCGGGGCCCTCGTCGTCGTCGGAGCGGCCCAGGGGAATCAGCCAGGCGAAGTTGACCAGGAACATCACGACGGAGGCCAGCGCGCCGGCGACGGAGGAGATCAGGATGTCGCGGTTGTAGACATGGCTGAGCTCATGGCCGATCACGCCGCGCAGCTCGCGTTCGTCGAGCAGCTGGAGGATGCCGTCGGTGCAGCAGACCGCGGCGTTGCGGGGGTTGCGGCCGGTGGCGAAGGCGTTGGGTGCCTGGGTCGGGGAGATGTACAGGCGCGGCATGGGCTGGCGGGCCGCGGTGGAGAGCTCACGGACCATGCGGTAGAGCTGTGGCGCCTCGAACTCGCTGACCGGGCGGGCGCGCATCGCCCGCAGGGCCAGTTTGTCGCTGTTCCAGTAGGCGTAGGCGTTGGTGCCCAGGGCCACGACGACGGCGATGATCAGGCCCGTACGGCCGAACAGGCTGCCGATGACGATGATGAGGGCGGACAGGCCCCCGAGGAGTACGGCGGTCCTGAGCCCGTTGTGCCGGCGGTGCACGGTACGCCCTCCAAGCGGTGCGGCAGGGGAACCCTGTGCTGCGTTTCTCCACTGACCAGTGGACCCTTACTCACTGGTCAACGCGAGATGAACGAGCCAGGTTCCCTTGTGCACCGGCGGCACACCGGGGAGGGCATGCGGGCGCGCCCGCCGGGGAGGGGCGCCGTAGGGGCGGGATGGAGGCCGGTGTGGGCGCCGTGGGGGCGTTGGTGCCCGCCCCCGTGGGGGCGCCGGTGTCCACCCGTGGGGCCGCCGGTGAGGGCTTCCGTGGGGCGGGTCGGCCGTTAGAGCAGTGCCCCGGAGGCGAAGCGCAGGACGAGCTGCGGGGCGCCGGAGAGGGCGATGCCGAGGACGGCGGCGAGTCCGATGGCGGTGGCCAGGGGGGCCGGGACCGCGGTGCGGGCCGGGTGGCCCGCGGGGGCGGGGGTTCCGCCGGCCCCTGCCGTATCGCCGGTGCTCGCGGCTTCCCCGGTGCTCGCGGTTTCCTCTGCTCCCCGGAAGAGGACCGTGGTCCACTGCAGGTAGTAGTAGAGCGCGATCACGACATTGACGGCCATGATCACGGCGAGCCAGGCCAGCCCCGCGTCGACGGCCGCGGAGAAGACCGTGACCTTGGCGAACAGGCCGATGATGCCGGGCGGCAGTCCGGCGAGGCAGAGCAGGAAGAAGCCGAGGGCGAGCGCCACGACGGGCCGCTGGTGGTACAGGCCCCGGTAGTCGGTGATGCGGCCCGCGGGGCTGGTGCGGGCCACCAGGGCGGCGACGGCGAAGGCGCCGAGGTTCACGGCCGCGTACATCAGGGCGTAGGCGACGGTGGAGCCGATGGCGTGCCCCGGGTCGTGGGCGTAACCCGCCGCGGCGATCGGGACCAGGAGGTAGCCGGCCTGGCCCACCGAGGACCAGGCGAGCAGGCGTACGGCGCTGTGCGCGCGGCGGGGGTCCTGGCGCAGGGCCGCGACGTTGCCGACGGTCATGGTGAGTGCGGCGAGGACGGCCAGTGCCGGGCCCCAGACGTTCGCGTACGAGGGGAAGCCCCGGACGGTGACGAGGATCAGGCCGGAGAAGCCGACGGCCTTGCCCACCACGGAGAGGTAGCCGGCGATGGGCAGCGGCGCGCCGACGTAGGTGTCCGGCACCCAGAAGTGGAAGGGGGCGGCGGCCGTCTTGAAGGCGAAGCCGACCAGGGTGAGGGCGACGCCGGCGCTTGCCAGGGTGGCCAGCCGCGGGTCGGGGAGGTCGGTGAGGGCGTGGGCCACCCGGGAGAGGTGCAGGCTGCCGGTGGCCGCGTAGAGGAAGCTCACGCCGAGCAGCATCACGGCGGTGGCGGCCACCGAGGACAGGAAGAACTTGAGGGCGGCCTCGGAGGAGAGCCGGTCGCCGCGCCGCAGGCCGACCAGCGCGAAGGCGGGCAGGGAGGCGACTTCGAGGGCGATGACCAGGGTGGCGAGGTCGCGGGAGGCGGGCAGCAGGGCGGCGCCTGCCGCCGAGGAGAGCAGCAGGAACCAGTACTCGCCGGCGGGCAGGTCCTGGTCCTTGAGGGTGTCGATGGACAGCAGGGCGGTCAGCAGCGCCCCGCCGAGCACCAGGAACTGGATGACCAGGGCGAACGGGTCGGCCGCATAGCTGCACACGTCCGGGTGGGCGGGCAGGCAGAAGGTGCGGCGGTCGCCGTCCAGGAGGGGCAGCAGGGACAGCGCGGCGAGCGCCAGGCCCGCGGTCGCGATCCACCCCAGCAACGGCTTGCGGGCCGCCGGGAGGAAGAGGTCGGCGACGAGGATCACCAGGGCGACGGCCGCGGCGAGGGTGGGCGGCGCGAGGGCGAGCCAGTCGACGGACTGGACCAGAGAAGTCGCCGTGCTCATCACTTACCGCCTCCGAGGAGCTGCTGGACGGCCGGGTCGGTGAGGCCGAGGAGGGCTGCGGGCCACAGTCCGGCGAGGACGGTGAGGACGGCGAGGGGGGTCCAGGCCGCGTACTCGTAGCGCGCGATGTCGGGGATGACGGGGGCCGGTACGGCCGGGGCCGTGGTGGCCGCTTCGGCCGCCGTCGCGATGCCCTCCTCGACGGCCGGGGCGGGTTCCACGGCCGCCGGGGTGCCGCCCATGCAGACACGGCGGACGACGAGCAGCAGGTAGGCGGCGGTCAGCAGGGTGCCGAGGCCGGCCAGCGCCATGAACGTCAGGAAGGCGGGGCGGCTGAGGCCGGCGGCCGGCCGGAAGGCGCCGAACATCGCCAGCATCTCGCCCCAGAAACCGGCCAGCCCGGGGAGGCCCAGCGAGGCGACCGCCCCGAAGGCGAGCAGGCCGCCGAAGCGGGGGGCCTTGCCGTAGAGGGCGGCGCCGGTGCCGTACGGGAGGGGCGCGGCGGAGCCGCTCGTTGAGGGGCGGTGGTCGGGCGACGGGCGGGACAGGGTGTCGAGGTCGGTGCTGCCGTAGCGGTCCTTGAGGGCGCCGACCAGGAAGAAGAGCAGGCCGGTGATGAGGCCGTGGGCGATGTTGGCGAAGAGCGCGCCGTTGACGCCGGTGGGGGTCATGCTGGCGATGCCGAGCAGGACGAAGCCCATGTGGCCGACGGAGCTGTAGGCGATCAGGCGCTTGAGGTCGCCCCCCGCGCCCTTGCGTACGAGGGCGAGGCAGGCGAGCGAGCCGTAGATGATGCCGATGGCGGCCAGCGCGGCGAGGTAGGGCGCGAAGGTGTGCATGCCCTCGGGGGTGATGGGCAGCGCGATCCGCACGAAGCCGTAGGTGCCCATCTTCAGCAGGACGCCGGCCAGCAGCACCGAGCCGACGGTGGGCGCCGCGGTGTGGGCGTCCGGCAGCCAGCTGTGCAGCGGCCACAGCGGGGACTTGACGGCCAGTCCGATGCCGATCGCGAGCACCGCCAGGAGCTGAACCGTGTGGCTGAGCTGGGCTTTCGGCCCGTTGTCAGTGGCGAGTGCCACCATGTCGAAGGTGCCGGATTTCACGCCGATGAGGAGGAGGCCGAGCAGCATCACGACGGAGCCGAGCAGCGTGTAGAGGATGAACTTCCAGGCCGCCGCCTGCTTTTCCGCGCCGCCCCAGCGGGCGATGAGGAAGTACATCGGGATGAGGACCATCTCGAAGGCGAGGAAGAACAGCATCAGGTCGAGGACGGCGAAGCTGGCGAGGGTGCCGGCTTCGAGAGTGAGCAGCAGGGCCACAAATGCCTTGGGGGACGGGCCCTTCGGCATGTGGAAGTAGCTGTAGAGCGCGCAGAGGAAGGTCAGCAGCGCGGTCAGGACGACAAGGGGGAGCGAGATGCCGTCGACGCCGAGGTGGATGCGGATGTCCAGCGCCGGGATCCAGCTGATGTCGGTGGTGGCCTGCATACGGGCCGGGTGGTCGTGGTCGAAGCCGGCGGCCAGCGCGAGGGCGGCGGCGAGCACGACGCCGGTGACGGTCACGCCGTGGCGCAGCACGGCCTGGCCGGGGTTGCGGCCCTTGAGGCCGGGGGGCGCCGGGAGCAGGGCGCCGGCCGCGCCCAGCAGGGGGAGGACGACGACCGCCGCGAGGAGGTACTGCAAAGCGGTGGGGTTCACGGGTCAGGCCCTCCTGCGGGTTTCGGCTCCGGCGAGCCCGGCCACGAGGGGCGTCGGCTGGGGGTGCGGGGTGCGGCCATCAGGGGTGCGGGCGCCAGGGGTGCGGCCATCGGGCGTACGTGCACCAGGGGTGTGCGGCATAGGCATCGGCATGGGTCAGGCTCCCGTGCCCGTGGCGACGAGGACGGCGGCGACGGCCAGGACGAGCGAGCCCGCGAGCAGCGCGGCGAGGTAGGTCTGCACGTTTCCGGTCTGGGCGCGGCGGACCGCGGCGCCCAGCAGGCGGGGGGCGGCGCCCGCGCCGCGGACGTAGGTGTCGACGACCGCGCGGTCGAGGAAGCGGACGAGCGTGGCCGCGGCGCGTACGGGCCGGACGAAGAGGGCGGAGTAGACGGCGTCGAGGTGGAAGCCGACCGCCGCATGACGCTGCAGCGGGCCCAGGAGGAGGCGGCCGGGGTCGGCCGGGTCCGGGGCGGCGGCGTTGTCGCCGTAGGCCGGGGCGTGGGTGTCGATGGCCACCTCCTCGGCGAGCGCGGGGGTGGCGTCCGGAGCGGCGACGACCGCGCCGAGGGGGATGCGGGCGGCGAGCGCGGTGGTGTGCCGCCAGGCCGCATAGGTGACCAGGCCGCCGACGAGGGCGGTACCGGTGCCCAGGACGGAGGTGGTCAGGGTCGGCGCGAGCGAACGCCCGTCGAACCAGCCGGGCAGGAAGGGGGCGGCGAGGCCGAGCGCGACGGTCGGGAGGAAAAGCACCCACAGGACGGCGTTCATGGCGACCGGCTGCGGGCCGTGGGCGGGGGCTTCGGCGCCCTTGCCCTTGAAGACCAGCAGCCACAGGCGGGTGGCGTAGGCCGCGGTGAGGAGGGCGGTCAGCAGTCCGGAGACCAGCACGGTCCAGCCGGCCGCGCCGGGGATGCCGTGCGCATGGCCGGTGGCGGCGTGTTCGGCGGCGCCCAGGACGGCTTCCTTGGAGAAGAAGCCGGCGAACGGCGGGATCGCGGCGAGCGCCAGCAGCGCCACGGTGACCGTCCAGTAGGCGTCCGGGATGCGCCGGGCCAGGCCGCTCATCCGGGACATGGCGGCCAGCGAGTTGGTGCCGGCGGCGTGGATGATCACGCCGGCGCCGAGGAAGAGGAGGGCCTTGAACGCACCGTGCGAGATGAGGTGGAAGACGGCGGCACCGCGGTCGCCGACGGCCAGGGCGCCGAGCATGTAGCCGAGCTGTCCGACCGTCGAATAGGCCAGCACACGCTTGATGTCGTCCTGGGCCAGTGCGGCCAGCCCCGAGCCGACCATGGTGAGCGCGGCCATGACGGCGAGCACGACCAGCGCGGCCGCGGAGGCGGCGAAGACGGGGAGGAGACGGGCCACGAGATAGACACCGGCCGCCACCATCGTCGCGGCGTGGATCAGCGCCGAGACGGGCGTCGGGCCGGCCATCGCGTCGGGGAGCCAGGTGTGCAGCGGGAACTGCGCCGACTTGCCCGCGACACCGGCCAGCAGCAGCAGCGCGATCAGCGTCGGATGGTCCAGGCCGCCGGCGGCGACGGAGCCGAGGATGCCGGTGATCCGGAAGGTCCCGGCATCGGCGGCCAGCGCGAAGATGCCGAAGAGGAAGGGGACGTCGCCGAGCTTGGTGACGAGGAAGGCCTTGAGGGAGGCGGCGCGGGCGGCCTCGGTCTCCCAGTAGTGGCCGACGAGGAAGTAGGAGCAGATGCCCATGACTTCCCAGCCGACCAGCAGCAGCATCAGGTCGCCGGTGTAGACGACCAGCAGCATCGCGGAGGTGAAGAGCGAGACCAGCGCCGCGTAGGAGGGGTAGCGCGGGTCGTCGCGCAGATAGCCGGTGGAGTAGATCTGCACACAGGTCGCCACGACGCCGACCAGGACGGCGATCAGCGCGGCGAAGCCGTCGATGTGCAGGGCCAGGTCGATGGGGATCGAGCCGGTCGGGGTGAGCTCGGTGGCGATGTCGGTGGCCGGCCCTGTGCCCTGTCCGAGGGCGACGGCCACGGTGAGCGCGGCCGCGGCCAGCGTCGGCAGCACGGCCAGCGGCCGGACGAAGCCGGGCGCCCGCCGGCCCAGGAGGAGACCGGCGACGGCCCCGAGGAAGGGCAGGAGGGGAACGAGAACGGCGGTGGTGGTGAGGGTCACGCGGCGGCCTCCGCCGTGGTGTCCGGCTGCGGGTCCCCGTCCGCAGCGCCCGTCTTCTCGGCGAGATCGCGGAGCCGGTCGATGTCGGAGCTGCCGCGGTTGCGGTAGACGAGCAGCACGATCGCCAGGCCGATGCCGATCTCGGCGGCGGCGATCGCGATGGTGAAGAGGGTGAGGGCCTGGCCGGTGTGCAGGGTGTCGCGCAGCCAGACGTCGAAGGCGACGAGGTTGAGGTTGACGGCGTTGAGCATCAGCTCGACGGACATCAGCACCAGGATCGCGTTGCGGCGCGCGAGCACGCCGTACAGCCCGGTGCAGAAGAGGAGGACGGCGAGGACGGCCGGGTAGACGAGATGCATCAGCGCTGCTCCTCTCGCGGGGCGGGGGCGGCGGGGGCCCGGGAGGCGGCAGGGGCCGGCGAGGCGGCGTTGTGGAGACCGGCCGCAGCGGACCGCTCCTCCCCCGTCCTGCGGGACAGCACGATCGCCCCGACGAGCGCGGCCAGCAGCAGCACGGACAGCGCCTCGAAGGGCAGCACCCAGTACTGGAAGAGGCTGCGTCCGGAGGCCTCGGTGGAGCCCTGGGCGGCGCCCTCGAAGCTGATCCAGGTGGTGCGGAAGGCATCCACGACGACCCAGACCAGGGCGGCGGCCGAGGCGAGGGCCACCGCGAGCGCGGCCCAGCGGTTGCCCGAATCGGCGTCCGGGGAGCGGCCGATGGGCGCCTTGGTGAGCATCAGCCCGAAGAGCAGGAGGACGACGACGGAGCCGACGTAGATCAGCACCTGCACCCAGGCGATGAACTCGGCCGTCAGCAGCAGGTATTCGACGGCGATCCCGCCGAGCGCGACGACCAGCCAGAGGGCGGCGTGCACCAGCTGCCGGGTGGTGACGGTGATGACGGCCGCGCCGAGGGTGGCGATCCCGACGAGGAGGAAGGCGATCTCGACACCGGAGGTCGAGAGGAAACCGTGGCCGGCTGCGGTGGCGGCGAGCGTCACTGTCCCTCCCCAGGGGTGTCCGGTCGGTTCCGGTCCGTGGCCTCGTCCGCTGTCGGGTCCGTGGCCTGGTCCGGGGTCCGGTCCGCGGCCTCGTCCACCGCCTGGTCCTGGGCCTGGGCGGCCTCGGCTTCGGCCTGCTGCTGGGCGGCAAGCTTGTCGGCCGCCTTGCGGGCGGCGGCGAGCTCCTTGGGCTCCTCGGCCGCCGGGTCGAGCGCCGGCGGTTCGGGCACCGTCCACATCCACTCGCGGAGCTTGTCGCGCTCATGGGTCAGATCGCGGATGTCCGTCTCGGCGTACTCGAACTCCGGTGACCAGAAGAGCGCGTCGAAGGGGCAGACCTCGATGCAGATACCGCAGTACATGCACAGCGCGAAGTCGATCGCGAAGCGGTCCAGCACATTGCGGCTGCGCTCCCGGCCTCCGGGGGCGGCCGGCGGCACCGTTTCCTTGTGGGAGTCGATGTAGATGCACCAGTCCGGGCACTCACGGGCGCACAGCATGCAGACCGTGCAGTTCTCCTCGAACAGCCCGATGACGCCACGGGTACGGGGCGCGAGGTCGGGCTGGACGTCCGGGTACTGCGCGGTGACCGATCGTTTCGTCATCGTCCGCAGGGTGACGGCCAGCCCCTTGGCGAGTCCGGAACCGGGGAAGCTCATGACGAGATCACCACCTTGACGACGCCGGTGAGGGCGATCTGGGCGAGCGAGAGCGGGATGAGGACCGTCCAGGCGAGCTTTTGCAGCTGGTCCTCGCGCAGCCGCGGGTAGGTCACCCGCAGCCAGATGACGCCGAAGGCGAGGATCACGGTCTTCAGCAGCGTCCACAGCCAGCCCAGGCCGTCGGCGCCGAACGGGCCGTGCCAGCCGCCGAGGAAGAGGACGGAGGTCAGGGCGCAGAGGACGACGATCCCGGCGTACTCGGCGAGCAGGAAGAGCGCGAAGCGCAGTCCGGTGTACTCGGTGTAGGCACCGAAGATGATCTCCGAGTCGGCGACCGGCATGTCGAACGGCGGCCGCTGCAGCTCGGCGAGCCCCGCGGTGAAGAAGACCACGCCGCCGACGATCTGCCACGGCACCCACCACCAGTGGAAGGCCTCGATGATGCCGGGCAGGGAGAGCGTGCCGGCCGCCATGGCGACGGAGGCCGCGGCGAGCAGCATCGGCAGCTCGTACGCGAGCAGCTGCGCGGCCGTCCGCAGACCGCCGAGCAGCGAGAACTTGTTCGCCGAGGCCCAGCCCGCCATCAGCGAGCCGAGCACGCCGACGCCCATCACGGCGAGCACGAAGAAGATTCCGGCGTCCAGCGCCTGTCCCACGGCGTTGTGCGGGCCTATCGGGATGGCGACCAGGACCAGGAGGTACGGCAGCAGGGCGACGGCGGGCGCGAGCTGGAAGATCCGCCGGTCGGCGCCGGCCGGAACGATGTCCTCTTTCTGCGCGAACTTCACACCGTCGGCGACGAGCTGCGCCCAGCCGTGGAAGCCGCCCGCGTACATGGGACCCAGCCGGCCCTGCATATGGGCCATGACCTTGTGCTCGGTCTGCCCGATGACCAGGGGGAAGACGAGGAAGACGACGAAGACGGCGGCGAGGCGCAGCGCGATGTCGAGGGCGTCGCTCATGGGGTGTCGCCTCCTTGCTCCGGCTCCGGCTGCTCCTTGGGCTCCGTCGGCTCTGCCTGTTCCTTCGGCTCTGCCGTTTTCTCCGGCTCCGGTTTCTTCTCCGGCTCCGGCTTCTCCTGCGGCTGCTTCTCCGGCTCGTCGAAGGCCGGACGGGCGTGGTGCCAGGGCGCGTCCGAGGAGCGCGGGGCCGCCTCCTTCGGGGGAGCCGCCGCGGCCTCCTTGGCCGGGGTCTGTGCCGACGGGGTCTCGGCCGACGGGGTCTCCGTCGACGGACCCTCCTTGGGCGAAGCCGCCTCGGAGGCCCCCTTGGGCGAAGCCGCCTCAGGGGTCACCTCGGTCGCGGCAGCCTCGGTCGCGGCAGCCTCAGTTGCGGCCGCGGCTGCCTCAGCCGCCTGCCGCTGGGCGGCCGAACCCTCGCTCGCCGACCGCGTACGCCGCGCCGGGCGCTCCGGGCGCTCGGGACGTGCTTCGGCCGCTGGGGTCCCGGCCGCCTCCCCCGCTGCCTGCTGCTGACCGGCCGAGCCTCCGGCCGCGGTCCGCGTACGCCCCGCCGGCCGCTCACCCGCGGCACCACCGGCCGCACCGGCCGCACGTGCACCACCGGCCGCCCGCGCACCCCGCGCCGGACGCGCAGGGGCAGGCGGCAGCTGGCCCTTCAGCGGGCCCCACTCGTTCGGGTCCGGGACGCCGGGGGGCAGCATCTGGCGGCGCTTGGGCCCGCCGTGCTCGGACTCCCCCGGTTCCTTGGCCCCCGGCCATGCCTTGGCGACCCGCGCCGCCAGCACGAAGTCCTTGCGCAGCGGATGCCCCTCGAAGTTCTCCGGGAGCAGCAGCGGTACGAGGTGCGGATGGCCGGTGAAGTCCACACCGAACATCTCGTGGGTCTCCCGCTCGTGCCAGCCCGCGCCCGCGTACACACCGACGGCGGTGGGGAGCGCGGCCGCCTCGTGCGGCACGGTCGTCCGCACGATCAGCCGGTGGACGGTACCGGGCCGCGACACATCGGCGAGGTGCGCACAGATCCGGAAGCCGGTGCCGGGCTCGTCGACGGCGCTCAGCCAGTCGAAGTAGCTGCAGCCGAGCGCGTCGCGGGCGGCCGTCAGCGCGGTGAGCCAGCCGTTCACGGGGACGTCGACGGTCAGCACCTCGTACGCCAGCTCCGCCGTGGCCCCCGCACCGAAGATCTCGCTCGCGGGCCGCGGCAGCCAGCCGACAACGGGCTCGGCGACCGGCTGCCCGGTCTGCTCGCCCTGCGTGTCACCCTGTGCGTCGGTCTCCGCCTGCTGCTCCGGCCGCCGCTCCGGCTGCTCGCTCATCGGGGCTCCTCCCCCGCCGCCTTCGGCTCATCCGCCGGTGCCGTGGTCTCCTGCGCCGGCTTCGGCGCGGGCGGCGTGACCAGCCCGCTGCGCAGTGCGGCGGCGGAGGGGCGCGCGGCGCCGCCCTTCGCGTACCGCTCCCCCAGCGACTCGCGGGCGATCTTCTCCTGGAGCTTGAGGATGCCCTGGAGCAGCGCCTCCGGACGCGGCGGGCAGCCCGGTACGTACACATCCACGGGAATGATCTGGTCGACGCCCTTGGTGACCGAGTACGAATCCCAGTACGGGCCGCCGCAGTTGGAGCAGGCCCCGAAGGAGATGACGTACTTCGGCTCGGGCATCTGCTCGTAGAGCCGCTTGACCGCGGGCGCCATCTTGTCGGTGACCGTGCCGGAGACGACCATCAGGTCGGCCTGGCGCGGGCCGGGCGCGAACGGGATCACGCCGAGCCGGATGAAGTCGTGCCGTGCCATGGACGCGGCGATGAACTCGATGGCGCAGCAGGCGAGGCCGAAGTTGAAGACCCAGAGGCTGTAGCGGCGGCCCCAGTTGAGGACCACCTTCATCGGTTCGGGCGCGAGCCGGGCCAGGGTGCCCAGGCGCCGCGGCTCCGGCAGGAACTGCGGGGCGGCGCCCTCGGACGCGGCTGCGGAGCTGTGGGAGGCGGGGGTCACGTCCATTCCAGGACGCCCTTCTTCCATGCGTAGAGCAGGCCGATGGTGAGGAAGCCGAGGAAGATGAACATCTCCACCAGCGTCACACCACCGAAACCGGGGGCGGCAAAGATCGTCGCCCAGGGGAAAAGGAAGATCGAGTCGACGGCGAAGATGACGTAGAGGAAGGCGTACACGTAGTAGCGGACCTGGGTGTGTGCCCAGCCCTCGCCGACGGGGTCCACGCCGCACTCGTACGTCAACAGCTTCTCGGGCGTCGGCACCACGGGCCGCAGCAGCCGCCCGGCACCGAAGGCCACGGCCACGAAGAGCACCCCGATCACGGCGATGATGCCGACGACCGAGTAGCCCTGGAAATAGTCCGCGGCGACGGTGGTGCCCACGGTCGCGTCCGGCACGTCCGCCCCTCGCTCCCTGACTGCGCTTGTTTCAACGACTTCGACGATCTGTACGGATCGGAGTCTAGGCCCTGCCCCGGCCGCGGTGAGCAGCCGGATCGTCGCGGACGGTGGGGTTGTCCCTACTTCGCCCTACCTGGGCGGCCGGCAGCGTAGACGGCGCGGACGGTTGTCTCAGAAGGTGTCTCACGGAGCGGACGGGCACGGGGTGGCTCGGGCGGGGCGGGACACCTTCTGCCGCGTCACCGGGGCGGCCCTGCGTGGGGGTGGGCGGGGCCGGGGTGGACGGGGCCGGGGTAGACGGGGCCGGGGTGGACGGGGCCGTCGTGAGCGGGACCGGCGTGAGCGGGGCCGGGGTATGCGGGGCCGGGGTAAGCGGGGCCGGGGTAAGCGGGACCAGGGTGGACGGGGCCGGAGGGGGCGCCGTCCGGGGCTGCCGGGGCGCTCCCGCCCGTACGCTGCCGGCCCGGGCCGCGCGAGACGGCCCGGTTCATCGCCTCGGCCGCGATCCGCGCCGCCGCCTGCAGCGTCCGCTCGCCGAGCAGCTCGGTGCGGATCGCACCGCCCGCCGCGAGATGGCGGTCGTAGGGAAGCGGGAGCACCGTCGCGCCGCCGACGCTCAGATGCTCGGTGGCCTTGCGCAGGTCCAGCCCGGAATCGGGGGACACATGGCTGAGAACCACCACTGTCGTCGGCAGCATGCCGGGGTGGAGCCCGCCGGCCCAGTCCAGTACCGAGCGGGTGGCCGCCACTCCCTCCGGGGTCGCCGGGGAGACCAGCACCCTCGCCTGCGTCGTCACCAGCGCGGTACGCGCCACCTCGGCGGGCAGCGTCTCGCAGTCCACGACGGTGGTCGCGAAGTACCGGCGCAGGGACGTCATCACCACCCGGTAGGTGTCGATGTCCAGCCTCGTCCCGATGGCGCCCTGGCTGCCCGGCAGCAGCCAGCCGCCGCCGGGGAACGGGATCAGATAGCCGGTCAGGTCCGTGATCAGCATCGACGGATCCACTATCTGCGCCAGGTCGGTACCCGACCAGCGCACTTCTCGTGCGCCCAGCCGGTGCGGCAGCGTGCCGAGCGCTGGATCGGCCTCGACCGCCAGCACCGGATCGGCGCGGTAGTGCGCATAGGTGAGGGCCAGCAGGGCGGCGACGGTGGACTTGCCCGCACCGCCCCGGATGCTCGTCACGGAGATCTGCCGGCCGGTGGCCACCGGCTGCTGGATGGCGTGGGCGGTCTGGGTGACGGCGGCGGTCTCCGCGGCGGGCGACGAGGCGATCGCCCGCCGTACGGCCCGCCCCGCACGCTGCGCGACCGACTCTCCGTGCCGCGGCTTGGACCGCAGCGCGTCCAGCTCGGGCGGCAGCAGCGGTACCGAGACGGGCGTCGGCTGGGACCTGAGCAGGCGCGTGGGCTGGGACCTGCGCACGGGGGTGGGCGTGTGAACAGGGGCGGGCGGGGGCGGCGCGGTGGAGGGGGCTGCCGCGGTGGAGGGGGGTGGCGTGGTGGGCAGGGGCGGCATGAGGGGAGGGGGTGCGGTGGTGTGGGGGGCCGTGGCGGCGTGGGGCGCCACTGTGGTGTGGGGGGCACCCGTGCCGTAGGTGACCGGCACGTCGTAGGGGACCGGCACGTCGTAGGTGACCGGCACGTCGTGGGCGGCCGGCGCGGGTGCCTGTCCCGGTACGGCTGCCGGTTCCGGTGCGCGTGCCGGTTCCGGTACGGGCTGCGGCGGCGGAGCGGCAGCCGGCAGCGGTCCTGCCGAGGGCATGGCAGCAGGCATGACGGGCGGCGTCACGGGTGGCGTGACGGGGGGCATGGCAGGAGGTACGGCAGAAGGCATGGCGCCGGGCGCGACCGCACCGGCGTCCGGCGCGTCCGGCGCGTTCGGCTCCGCCCGCGCCGTCAGCGGTGTGTCCCATACGGTCGCAGCCACGGCCGAGGGGGCGGACGTGGCGGCCGCCGGCTCGGGCGCATCCCCGGGTACGGGCATGGCCAGCGCCTCGGGCGCATCCCCAGGTACCGGCGTGGCTGCCCTGGCCGTCTTCTCAAGGGTGACTGCGCCAGTGCCGCTCTTCTCAAGGGTGGGGCCACCGGGGCCACTCCCCGTGCCGCCCTCCGCGGCGCCCGTTCCCGCGGGCATCCCCGGCGTCATCGCCGCCCCGCCGAGACCGCGCGGCACATCGTGCTGCCGGTCTCCTTGCACAGGTTGCGCCGGTTGCCCAGGCTGCACCGGTTGCCCGGGTTGCCCAGGTCCACCCGGCCCGCTCGATCCCTTGGTTTCCTCTGCTGACATGGTCCCGCGGCCGCCTTTCCGGTTCCGTCAGAAGGTGTGCAGCAGCCCGCTGAAGACCCCGAACGCCCCGAGGGCCACCGGGATCAGCGCCACCACACTGACCGACTCGACGAGGTTCATCAGCCGGCGCAGCCGGACCTGAACGTGTTCCGGCACCCGCACCGCGAGCACCACCAGCGGCAGCACCGCCGCCACACACAGCGCGGCGAGCGCGCCCGGTGCCCCGGCCCCGTCCGCCGCTCCTTGCCACACCAGGCTCACCCCCACTGCCGTACCGGCGGCCAACAGAGCGACGACCTCGACCACCAGGGGATAGGCACGCGCACGTGACAGCGTCACCAGACACAGCAGGGCCGCGGCCGCCACCGACCAGCCGTCCTCCGACCCGGCCGCAAGTACTCCCGCCGCACCCGCCGAGACCGCCATGGCGACGGTGGCCGGCGCGAGACCGCGGTGGGTCGCACCGAGGGCGGTCGCCACCTGATGCCGGCTCACCGGCGCGCCACCGGAACGCCGGTCATCGAGCCGGGTCAACCCGGCCGCCGTCAACGCCAGTCGGGGCAGGTAGCCCAGCACGAGCACCGAGAGCACACCGAGTACGACCCCCGCACGCGCCACCCCGGTCAGCGCCAGCGCGGCCTCCCACGCTCCCACCGCGAGCGCGACCGCCGCCGCGCCGACGAGTCCGCCGCGCCCCAGCTCCGTACGGACGCCGAGCAGCGCGAGCGCGGCCGCAACGGTCAGTCCGACGGCGGCCAGTCGCACCGCGCCGGCCGGAGCGGCCTGCCAGGAGGCGAGTGTGCCGAGCGCGCCGCCCCACACCAGCAGTGCGGTGGCCGGCGCACGCCGTCCGAGCCCTCCGGCGGCAGCTCCGCCGGCCGCGGCGAGCACAGCAACGCCCCCGAGCCAGGGGGCGGCCGGCCCCGGCCCGTACCAACTCGCCGCCGCGACCCCGGCGACCAGCGCCAACAGCACGCTCGCGGCACCGGCCGTCCACGTCCGGCTGCGCGCGTCCCAGGACCGGCCGGGCACCGCCGGACCGCCCGGGGTGTCATCGGCGGCCTCGCCAGTTGCCCCGTCAGCTCTGCCGTCAGCGGCCTCATCGGTGGCGTGCTCGGTGGCGTACCTGGTGTCGTGCTCAGTCGCGTGCCCGGTGGCGTGCTGCATCCCCGCCGTCACCAACCGCCGCGCCATCGCCCGCTCCCCCTCCCGATCTGTATCGCGACACGATACGGCCCTCCTCCGACACGCTGTCCAGCACGGTCGGCAGCGGCGGGTGGGGAAAACCCCACCCCCACCACCCCAGCCACCCCATGGCACGCGGATCGGCAACCGGGCAGGCTGGGCGCATGACGGAGAGTCCCCGGCCCAGTGCCGATATTGGCGATACCACCCCTGACGGTGGGTCACTGCCGCCGCCCGCAGGGCCACTCAGCGGCGCGACGTGGCGGGAGATCGCGTACCTGCTGTCCAACTTCCCGCTGGGTCTCATCGGGTTCGTGGTGCTGGTGGTGTGGCTGACCCTCGGAATCGGGCTGGCCGTCACCGTGATCGGCCTGCCGCTGCTGGCCGGGGGCCTGGTGGCCTGCCGGCAGTACGGGAAGCTGGAACGGGCGCGGGCGCGGGCCCTGCTCGGGGTGCGGGTGGCGGAGCCGAGTCCGCTACGGGCCCGGGAGCGGGGGTTCCTGCCCCGGATGTGGACGTGCCTGAAGGATCCGGTCGCCTGGCGGCATGCGCTGTTCGCGTTCATCCGGCTGCCGTGGGCCCTGCTCACCTTCGCCGTCGCCCTGGTCTCGCTCCTGGTGGCATGGCCGGCGCTCCCGTGGCTGGCGCGCTGGCTGACCAACGTGGACCGGGCCATGGTGCGCGGTCTGCTCTCGCCCTCCGACGAACTGGAGCGGCGGATCGCCGAGCTGGAAACGGACCGGGTGACGGTCACCGACACCGCGGCCGCCGATCTGCGGCGCATCGAACGGGATCTGCACGACGGCGCACAGGCCCGGCTGGTGGCGCTCGCCATGGGGCTCGGCCTGGCGAAGGAGAAGCTGCTGGAGGGCCGGGCCGACGACAGCGTGGCGGCGATGGTGGACGAGGCGCACGGCGAGGTGAAGCTGGCGCTGCAGGAGCTGCGGGATCTGGCCCGGGGCATCCATCCGGCGATCCTCACCGACCGCGGGCTGGGTCCCGCCCTGGCCTCGCTGGCCGGGCGCTGCACGGTGCCCGCCACCACGGCCGTGGACCTGGACGAGCGGCCCGCGCCCGCCATCGAGGGCATCGTCTATTTCACGGTCTCGGAGCTGCTGCAGAACGTCTCCAAGCACAGTGCGGCGCGGGAGGCGTCCGTGGAGGTGTGGCGGGCCGAGGGGAGTGGGCGCGGCGGGCACGGCGGGCCCTCGGGCAAGGGCGCTGGCGGGCCCCGGGCGGGCGACCGGCTGCTGATCCAGGTGACGGACGACGGGAAGGGCGGGGCACGGCTGGACGGCGGCAGTGGGATGGCCGGGCTCGCCGAGCGGCTGGGGTCGGTGGACGGGCTGTTCGTGCTGGATTCGCCGGTGGGCGGGCCCACGCGGGTGACGGCGGAGCTGCCGTGGCGGGCGCGGACGGCACGGAAGGCGTCGGCGAAGGTGCCGAGGGCGGCGAAGGCCTCGAAGGCGGGGGCAAGGGCTTCGAGGGCGGAGTCGAAGGCGCGCTGACGAGGCCGGAGGTGCGCTGACGGGGGCCGGAAGTGCGCTGACGGGGCCGCGGAGGCGCTGACGGGGGCGGAGGGGCCGCCGACCACCCGGCCAAGGCGGGTGGCGGCGGCCGCAGGCCCGGGGGTGGGGAAAACCCCAGGCGAAGACTGCGAAAGGCCTCATGGTGCGCGGGACGCCGGCCGCGGACCCTTGTCATGGCGGAAAGAACCGCACGGCCTGCAGGTCAGGCAGCGGGTCCGACCGGGCAAGGGCCGCATCCGGCGGAACGGACGAACGGACGACGAGACATGGAAACCGCATACGCACCGCAGCCCCACGGCTCCCGGGTGCCCGAGGGGCTGCGCGCCCCGTTCTCCGGGCGGGCCTGGCGGGAGTTTCTGTACCTCATCCTCAGCTTCCCGCTGTCCATCGTGATGTTCACCTACGCGATGGTGGTGATCACCACGGGCGCCGGTCTGCTGATCACGTTCCTCGGCATCCCGCTGCTGGCGGGCGGGCTGGCCGGCGCCCGTGCGCTGGGCGCCCTGGAGCGGGTGCGGGCCCGCGCGCTGCTGGGGCTGGACGTCGCCGACCCCGAGCCCGTCCGGCCGTCCAAGCCGAGCCTGATGGGGTGGGTCGGGGCCGTACTGAAGAGCGGGGCGTCCTGGCGGCACGTTCTCTACTCGCTGCTGCACTTCCCGTGGGCGCTCTTCTCCTTCATCTTCTCGGTGACCTTCTGGTCCCTCGGCTGGGGGCTGCTGACCTACCCGCTGTGGCGGTGGACGTTCCCCGCCTACCTCGGCCAGTCGGGTATCCAGCTGTGGGGCGACGGCAACGGCCACGGCGCCTGGCTCGACACCCCGACCGAGACCGCGGTCGTCAGCGGGGCGGGGCTGCTGCTGGTGCTGGCCGGGCCGTGGGTGGTCCACGGGCTGACGCAGGTGGACCGGGTCATGGTCCACGGCCTGCTGGGGCCCTCCTCCCTCGCCACCCGGGCCTGGCAGCTGGAGTCGGACCGCGGGGTGATGGTGGACACCGCGGCGGCGGATCTGCGGCGCATCGAGCGTGATCTGCACGACGGGGCGCAGGCCCGGCTGGCCTCGCTCGCCATGGACCTGGGCCTGGCCAAGGAGAAGCTGGCCGAGGACCCGGAGGCCGCCGCGCGGATGGTGGACGAGGCGCACGGCGAGGTGAAGGCCGCGCTCCAGGAGCTGCGGGACCTGGCCCGCGGGATCCACCCGGCGATCCTCACCGACCGGGGCCTCGGCCCGGCCCTGTCGGCGCTGTCCGCACGCGGCGCGGTTCCGGTGACGGTGACCGTGGACCTGGACCGGCGGCCGGCCGCGGCGGTCGAGGGCATCGCGTACTTCACCGCCTCCGAGCTGCTGCGGAACGTCTCCCAGCACTCCGGGGCCACGCACGCGACGCTGGACGTCTGGCACACCGAGGACCGGATCATGGTGCTGGTCGCGGACAACGGCCACGGCGGCGCACACACCGGGCCGGGCACGGGCCTGGCCGGCCTCGCCGAGCGGCTGGCGGCCGTCGACGGCCTGCTGCTGGTGGACTCCCCGGCCGGCGGCCCGACCTGCATCACCGCGGAGCTGCCGTGGCGCGGGTGACGGCGGGGCTGCCGTAGCACGGTCGGCCTCCGAGCTGCCGGGGCAGCTGGCTACCGGGTCGCCAAGGCACCAGGCCGCCGGGCCACTGGAGGCCTGGCCGGCGCTCTGGCGGCTCCGGTGCCTTGGTGCCCCTGCTCCACCCCACGCGCGGCCCAGCCCCCACCCCCGTCGCACCCCGCCCCAGCCCCCGTATCAGCCCCGCATCGCCCCCACTCCCCCTTCCCCGCACCCCGATCCCCCTCATCCGCCGCGCCGCCGTCCGAATGCTGGAATGCTGGAGGCCGACGGGGTGGGACGCGAGGAGACATGGGGGAACCTGAGCCGTGGAGGACAAGGTGCGGGTGGTCATCGCCGAGGACTCGGTGCTGCTCCGCGAGGGCCTGACCCGGCTGCTCACCGACCGGGGGCACGAGGTCGTGGCAGGTGTGGGGGACGCCGAGGCGCTGATCAAGACGATCGGGGAGCTGGCGGACGAGGGGGCGCTGCCGGACGTGGTCGTGGCGGACGTACGGATGCCGCCCACGCACACCGACGAAGGGGTCAGGGCCGCCATCCGGCTGCGCCGGGACCACCCCGGCCTCGGGGTGCTGGTGCTTTCGCAGTACGTCGAGGAGCAGTACGCGACGGAGCTGCTGGCCGGGTCGAGCCGGGGCATCGGCTACCTGCTCAAGGACCGGGTGGCCGAGGTGCGAGAGTTCGTCGACGCCGTGGTCCGGGTCGCCGGGGGCGGAACCGCCCTGGACCCTGAGGTGGTGGCGCAGCTGCTGGGCCGCAGCCGGAAGCAGGACGTGCTGGCACATCTGACACCCCGGGAACGCGAGGTCCTGGGCTTGATGGCCGAGGGCCGGACGAATTCCGCGGTCGCCCGGCAGCTGGTGGTCAGCGACGGAGCGGTCGAGAAGCACGTCAGCAATATCTTCCTGAAGCTGGGCCTGTCGCCGAGTGACGGGGATCACCGCAGGGTGCTTGCGGTGCTCACCTACCTCAACTCCTAGCGACCTGACAACCTGTCAGGTAGGCGCTCCGAGACGTTTTCCGCCGCGGTCCAGGACTTTGGTCGTAGAACCAATGGAGGGGTCCGGAGCGTCATGAAGAAGGGGCCACGGGGGTGGTGATTTCATGACTAAACACACCAGATCGGTGTCTCATGTTGATGTCCAACATGCGAGCACCCCAGGGAAGGCCACCCTTACCCACGTACGATGGTTATGGGACAACCGGTCGGTATGACACGTCCCGAGCCCTGCCTCCGGCGGGGAAGCCGCACCCCTCGAGGGAGGTCCGAAGCAGTGACCAGCCAGGTCAGTAGCACAGCCGAGCAGACCGACGCAGCGCTTGTCGGGGAAGAGCGCGCTTCCGGTAACGGCGGCGAAGGCAAGGAAGTCCGACGCCTCGACCGGGTGATCATCCGGTTTGCCGGTGACTCCGGTGACGGTATGCAGCTCACCGGCGACCGGTTCACCTCGGAGACCGCGTCGTTCGGAAACGACCTGTCGACGCTGCCGAATTTCCCCGCCGAGATCCGCGCCCCTGCCGGAACCCTGCCGGGCGTCTCCAGCTTCCAGCTGCACTTCGCCGACCACGACATCCTCACGCCCGGTGACGCGCCGAACGTGCTGGTGGCGATGAACCCCGCGGCGTTGAAGGCGAACCTCGCGGATGTGCCGCGGGGCGCGGACATCATCGTCAACACCGATGAGTTCACCAAGCGCCCGATGGCGAAGGTGGGCTATGCGACCAGCCCGCTGGAGGACGGGTCGCTGGAGGCCTACAACGTCCACCCGGTGCCGCTGACGACGCTGACGGTCGAGGCGCTGAAGGAGTTCGGGCTCTCCCGCAAGGAGGCCGAGCGCAGCAAGAACATGTTCGCGCTGGGGCTGCTGTCGTGGATGTACCACCGGCCGACCGAGAGCACCGAGAAGTTCCTGCGGGCGAAGTTCGCGAAGAAGCCGGAGATCGCGGAGGCGAATGTCGCGGCGTTCCGGGCGGGCTGGAACTTCGGTGAGACGACGGAGGACTTTGCCGTCTCCTACGAGGTCGCGCCGGCGACCACGGCCTTCCCGCCCGGCACCTACCGCAACATCTCCGGGAACCTCGCGCTGTCCTACGGGCTGATCGCGGCCGGCCGGCAGGCGGACCTGCCGCTGTATCTGGGCTCGTACCCGATCACCCCGGCCTCCGACATCCTGCACGAGCTGTCCAAGCACAAGAACTTCGGTGTGCGCACCTTCCAGGCGGAGGACGAGATCGCCGGGATCGGCGCGGCGCTGGGCGCCGCGTTCGGCGGGGCGCTGGCGGTGACGACCACGTCGGGTCCCGGTGTGGCGCTGAAGTCCGAGACGATCGGTCTGGCGGTCAGTCTGGAACTGCCGCTGCTGATCGTGGACATCCAGCGCGGCGGACCCTCGACGGGGCTGCCGACGAAGACCGAGCAGGCCGACCTGCTGCAGGCGATGTACGGGCGCAACGGTGAGGCGCCGGTGCCGATCGTGGCACCGAAGACGCCCGCGGACTGCTTCGACGCCGCCCTGGAAGCGGCCCGGATCGCGCTGGCCTACCGCACGCCGGTCTTCCTGCTCTCCGACGGCTACCTGGCCAACGGTTCGGAGCCGTGGCGGATCCCCGAGGTCGACGAACTGCCGGATCTGCGGGTCCAGTTCGCCTCGGGCCCCAATCACCAGCAGGCGGACGGCACCGAGGTGTTCTGGCCGTACAAGCGGGATGAGCAGACGCTGGCCCGGCCCTGGGCGGTGCCGGGCACACCGGGCCTGGAGCACCGTATCGGCGGTATCGAGAAGCAGGACGGCACGGGCAACATCTCCTACGACCCGGCCAACCACGACTTCATGGTGCGCACCCGCCAGGCGAAGGTCGACGGCGTCGACGTCCCCGACATCGAGGTCGACGACCCCACCGACGACAGCGGCCGGGGCGCCGGGACCCTCGTACTGGGCTGGGGGTCGACCTACGGACCGATCACCGCGGCGGTGCGGCGCGTGCGGCGGGCCGGCGAGCGCATCGCGCAGGCCCATCTGCGCCACCTCAACCCCTTCCCGGGGAATCTCGGCGAGGTCCTGGCGCGTTACGACAAGGTGATCGTGCCGGAGATGAACCTCGGACAGCTCGCCACCCTGCTGCGCGCCACGTACCTCGTCGACGCGCAATCGCACACCCAGGTCAGCGGAATGCCGTTCAAGGCCGAGCAGCTCGCGGAGGTCTTTAAGGAGGCCATCAATGACTGAGACGATCGCGGAGGGGTCCTCGCCGATCGAGGCGCTCTCCCTGGTGCCCAAGGCCGATGCCAAGCAGTCCATGAAGGACTTCAAGTCCGATCAGGAAGTGCGCTGGTGCCCCGGCTGCGGTGACTACGCCGTCCTTGCCGCCGTGCAGGGCTTCATGCCCGAGCTCGGCCTGGCCAAGGAGAACATCGTCTTCGTCTCCGGCATCGGCTGCTCCTCCCGCTTCCCGTACTACATGAACACCTACGGGATGCACTCCATCCACGGCCGCGCCCCCGCCATCGCCACCGGCCTGGCCTCCTCCCGGCGCGACCTGTCCGTATGGGTCGTGACCGGCGACGGCGACGCGCTCTCCATCGGCGGCAACCACCTCATCCACGCCCTGCGGCGCAACGTCAACCTCAAGATCCTGCTGTTCAACAACCGGATCTACGGTCTGACCAAGGGGCAGTACAGCCCCACCTCCGAGGTCGGCAAGATCACCAAGTCGACGCCGATGGGCTCGCTGGACGCACCGTTCAACCCGGTCTCGCTGGCGCTCGGCGCCGAGGCGTCCTTCGTCGCGCGCACTGTCGACTCCGACCGCAAGCACCTCACCTCGGTGCTGCGCGAGGCCGCTGCCCACCCCGGCACGGCGCTGGTGGAGATCTACCAGAACTGCAACATCTTCAACGACGGCGCCTTCGAGGTCCTCAAGGACAAGGACCAGGCCGAGGAGGCCGTCATCCGCCTGGAGCACGGGCAGCCGATCCGCTTCGGCGCCCTGGCCCCCGACGGCTTCGGCTCCAAGGGCGTGGTCCGCGACCCCGCCACCGGCGACCTCAAGGTCATCGACGTCCGGGAGGAAGGCCTGGGCGGGGTGCTGGTGCACGACGCGCACAACCCCTCGCCCACCACGGCCTTCGCCCTCTCCCGGCTCGCCGACCCCGACACGCTCCACCACACCCCCATCGGGGTCCTGCGCAACGTCAACCGGCCGGTCTACGACACCCTGATGTCCGACCAGCTCGACGACGCCATCGAGCAGAAGGGCAAGGGCGACCTGGCCTCTCTGCTGAACGGCAACGACACCTGGACGGTCGTCGGCTGACGGTCGGTCCACGACGGCGGATCATTCCGACGGGCTGCCCGCGGGCTGCCGGCGGGTGTCCCTACGGGAGCGTCTTACGGCGTCCCGTACGGGCACCCGTTTTGCGTTCCCCGGGCCCGGGACGCGTGAGCCGGCCCGGCACTCGTGGGCCGCCGGCCTGTCATGACCGTATGGCAAGACAGGTATGACAGCCGGGCAGGGCGGCGCTACTTTCGCAGAGGCGGCGAAGCATCCTGCGGAGGTCCCCCTTGCAGCCTCGAAGCGATCAGCGTGCCGGACTTGCCTACGGTCTCGCCGCCTACACCATGTGGGGCCTGCTGCCGCTCTACTGGCATCTGCTGGACGCCGCCTCACCGTCCGAGATCCTGGCCCATCGCATGGTGTGGTCGCTCCCCGTCGCCGTCGTCATCCTGGCCGTGCTGCGCCGCTGGTCCTGGATCGGCCCGTTGCTGCGGCAGCCCAGGAGGCTCGGGCTGATCCTGGTCTGCGCCCTGGTCATCTCGGCGAACTGGTTCCTCTACATCTGGTCGGTCAACGCCGGGCACGTCCTGGAGGCCTCGCTCGGCTATTTCATCAACCCGCTGGTCAGCATCGCCTTCGGCGTACTGGTGCTGCGCGAGCGGCTGCGGCCGCTGCAGTGGACGGCGGTGGGGACCGGCCTGCTCGCCGTCGTCGTGATGACCGCCGCGTACGGCAAGGTGCCCTGGATCGCGCTCGGGCTGGCCTTCTCGTTCGCGACCTACGGGCTGGTCAAGAAGGGCATCAAGCTCGACGGGATCGAGGGCTTCAGCGCCGAGACGGCCCTCCAGCTGCTGCCCGCGCTGGGGTTCCTGGTCTTCCTCGGCTTCCACGGCGAGTCCCGCTTCACCACCGGAGGGGTGGGCCAGGCGCTGCTGCTCTCGGGTTGCGGTATCGCGACGGCGGTACCGCTGATCTGCTTCGGCGCCTCGGCCGTGCGGCTGCCGCTGACGACGATCGGGATGATGCAGTATCTGGCGCCGACCTTTCAGTTCCTGCTGGGGCTCACCGTGTTCCACGAGCGGATGCCGCCGGAGCGCTGGGCCGGCTTCGCTCTGGTGTGGGCGGCCCTGACGCTACTGACCTGGGACGCGCTGCGGACCGCACGGCGGGGTCGGGCGGCACTGGCCGAGGCGGCGGCACGTGCGGGCGAGGCGGCCGGGGCGCATGTGGGCGAGGTGGCCGGGGCGCGTTCGGGCGAGGTGGCCGGGGCGGTGCAGGCGGCGGAAGCGGACCGGGCAGCGGAAGCGGCGGCGGGCCGGTCGACGGATGCGGACCGGGCAGCCGATGCAGTGGCGGGGAGGCCCGCCGGAGCACCGGACGCGACGCCGCGGTCCGGTGGCCTCACCCGGTGATGTCCCGGGTGGTGAAGCGCGCCCAGGCGGCCGAGCCGAACACCACGGCGTACAGCGCCTGCAGGCCGAGGTTCTTCTGCAGCTGGTCCCAGTAGACGGGGTCGCGGAGCAGGTCCGCGAACGACAGCCAGTAGTGCGGGAAGAGATAGGGCTGGATGGCGTGCAGCTGCGGGAGGGTGTCCAGGATCTGCACGGTGATCAGCAGGCCGACCGTGGTCGCCATGGCGGCGATACCGCTGGTGGTGAGTGCCGAGATGAACAGGCCAACGGCCGCCACTCCGATGAGGGACAGCGCCACCGCGACCGCGATGGCCAGCGCCCGCAGCAGCCCCTCGCCGAAGGACACGGACGTCCCCGAGAGCAGGGTGACCTCGCCCAGGGGGAAGAGCAGGGCGCCGGTCGCCAGGGCGGAGAGCGCCACGACCAGGGTGCCCACCAGGCAGAACGTCAGGACCGTGGCGTATTTGACCAGCAGCAGGCGGGTGCGGCCTGCGGGAGCCACCAGGAGATAGCGCAGCGTCCCGCCGTGGGCCTCACCGGCGAGGGAGTCGCCCGCTATCACCCCGATGGACATCGGCAGGAAGAACGGCAGCGTCACCGCGAGCGAGGTGAAGACCAGGAAGAGGCCGTTGTGGGTGACCTGCGAGAGGAACGCCGGGCCGCCACCGCCACCGCCCGCGCCGCCCCCGCCACCCGTCTCGATCTTGACGGCGATACCGACCAGGACCGGTACGCCCGCGAGCACCGCCAGCAGCGCGAGGGTGCGCCAGCGCCGGAACATCGTCACGATCTCGCTGCGCAGCAGACCCAGCGACCACAGCGGTCGGGGCGTGCGCGCCGCCGCCTCAGCCTGCGACATCGAAGCCCTCCCCGGTCAGCTGAACGAAGACATCCTCCAGCGACGCCCGCTCCCTGCCGAACCCACGGACCCGTACACCGGCGAGCACCAGCGCGGCGTTGAGATCGGCCAGGTCCGGCAGGTCCCCCAGCTCCGGCACGTCCTCCAGCTCCGGCAGGTCCGGCGGCGTCCCGCCGTCCGGGGTGCCCATGGACGCGTGCGGGCCCGGGAGTTCGCCGGTCACCCGGTCGCCGGTGACCTCCAGGCCGGTCAGGCCGTGCTCCTTCAGGACCCGGACCGCGTCGGCCGGGTCGGGGGTGGTCACCGTCAGCCGGCCGTGACCGCGCGAGTCGAGAACCGTGGCGGAGAGGTCGGCGACCGTGCCCTGGGTGATCAGCCGGCCACGGGCCATCACCGCGGCATGGGTGCAGACCTGCTCGATCTCGTCGAGGAGGTGGGAGGAGAGGAAGACGGTGGTGCCGTCCGCCGCGAGTTCGCGGATCAGCGCGCGGATCTCCCGCATGCCCTGGGGGTCCAGGCCGTTGGTCGGTTCGTCGAGGACCAGCAGCTCACGGGGCTGGAGCAGGGCCGCGGCCAGGCCGAGGCGCTGCTTCATGCCGAGGGAGTAGGCGCGCGCCTTCTTGCCGGCCGCGGCGGCCAGGCCCACCCGCTCCAGTGCCTGCCCGACCCGTTCGGCACGGGTACGGGGATCGGCGAGCGGGTCGGCGGCGTCGAAACGGCGGAGATTGTCCCGCCCGCTGAGGAAGCCGTAGTGCGCCGGGCCCTCGATCAGCGCGCCGACCTTGGGGAGCACCCGGCGTACCGCGGCCGGCATCGGCTGCCCCAGCACCCGGGCGCTGCCGGCGCTCGCCTGGATCAGGCCCATCAGCATGCGGATGGTGGTGGTCTTGCCGGAGCCGTTGGGTCCGAGGAAGCCGAAGACACTGCCCCGCGGTACGGCCAGATCAAGTCCGTCGACCGCGAGCCGGCCGCCACGGTAGGCCTTGGTCAGCCCGCGCGTCTCGATCGCCGGCTCCCCGGCGGGCCGGCGAGCGGGCTCGTCGTCGGCCGGGCGGGCGTCGTCGGGCGCGCGGGAGCCATCGGGTGGCCGGGCGCCGTCGGGCGCCGAGGCGGTGGGCTGTGGCATCGGCTCCCCCCGACGTCGTACGGATGTGGCCCACGAGCCGCACCGCGCCACCCACGGAGGGGCGGCACGGCGCTCCCGCTCTTCTGCGCTTCCGCACTTGCGCACGTCCGCGCTTCCGCGCTCTGTATTTGCTTGGCGCTTCTGCGCTTCCGCGCGGTGGCCCGTTACTTGGCGGCGTTGGCCGCGTCGATCAGGGCCTGCTTGTCGACGGCGCCGACGTAGACCGTGCCCTTGTCCGTGACCAGGGCATTGACCAGGCGGGTGCTGAAGACCCGGCCGGAGCCGAAGGAGCCGTGCGCCTTCTCGCCGATGCTGTCCAGGAACTTGGCGGCGTCACCGCCGGCGCCCTGCTCCTTGCCGGAGGGCATACCGGGGCCGGCGCCCTTGATCGTGGCGATGGACGTCCAGCCCTTGCCGATGACGTTCAGCCCGCCCATGTCCTTCTTGAAGTCCTTCGCGCCCTGGTGGGACCGGAGGTTCTTGCCGTGCTCGCGCTGCGCCTTCGCCCCTGCCTTGTCGCCGTCGACGACCTTGGCGCCCTTGGGCGGGGTGAAGGAGAACGTGCTCGCGGCGGGCTTGGCGAAGTCGACGTTCGTGTAGCCGACGTCGATGGCGGCCGCGCCACCGCTCTTGGGGGTCAGGGTGAACTTCAGCGGCACGCCGTTGGAGGCGTCCACCGCGACCCGGATCGAGCCGACCGTCGAGGCGGCCTGCTTGGGCTTGATCAGCAGCTGGTAGGCGTCCCGCCCGGCAACCGTGGCGGTGCCGTCGACGGTGACCGAGGTCGTGTCGCCGGCCGCCTTCAGGGCCTGCTTCGCGAGGTCCTGCGGGGTGGCACCCTTCAGGTTCTTGGGCAGGCCCTCGGGCGCCCGGTGCTGCTTGCCGTGCGGGCCGGCGTGGGGTGCGGTGCTGTGCACCGCGGTGTTGCTGCCGCTGTCGTAGGCCCAGACCTCGTTGCCGTTGTGGACAAGGCTGTACTCGGCGGCCTTGTCGATGATCGACACCCGCTGCTTCTCGGGGCCGTCGGCCGCGACCCGCAGCGTGTGCGCCCCGGACGCCAGCTCCATCAGCTTGTTCTGGGGCGCGGCGGAGGCGCCGTCGCCGCCCTTACCGCCGGGGGCCTGGCCGCCGCCGAAGCCGCCCGCCGCGCCGCCGGCGCCCGGCAGGGACGGCAGACCGAGGTCGGTGGTGACCCGGACCGTGCCGGAAAGCTGCTGGACATCCGACTTGGCGACCTTGGCTATCAGGTCCTGCGCCGAGATCTTGGGCAGGTCCGGAGAACCGGAGCCGGCGAACGCCGGGACCAGCCCGATCGTGGCCGCCGCCACTCCCGCCACGGCAACCGGTACGCCGTACCGCACCGCCTTACGGCGCCTCGGGGAGCGCCTCTCGTCCCATCCGTCGGTGGCCTGTGTCGGTTCGTTCCGTGGCATCTGCCCTACCTCCGTCGTATGCGGCGGTTGCTGCGCTGTCCACTCGTCACCCCTGGGGCTCATTGTGACCGTCCGCCGCGCTCTGGTGCTTTCCATCTCACCAAATCGCCTCACGAATAGCGTCACCCAGCGGGAGCAAGTCGTCCTACTGCTGAGGTATGACGCATGGTCACCGCAGGGCGGAGTCCGTACCCCAGGAGTCTGAGCGTTCCCTAGGGGATGCGGGCACCGGCTCTAGGGGATGCGAGGCACAGGCAGCGGAGCGATGCGGAACACGGGGAGGGAAGGCAGGCACGGAAAGCTGGCACGGAGAGAACAAAAAGCAGGCACGGAACACAGCCCCCGCACAGGCCCCCAGGCAGGCCTCAGCCAGCCCGGTGCACCACCGCGTCGCAGAGCCCTTCCAGGGCCGACTTGGCCGTGCAGGACCGCAGCGGCGCCAGCATCGCGCGGGCCTCCTGCGCATAGCGCACGGTGTCGCGGCGGGCCTCTTCGAGCGCCGGGTGGGCGCGCAGGCCGGCCAGTGCCTCGGCGTGCCGGGCGTCGTCCGTGAGGTCGCCGGACAGCAGCTCGGCAAGGGCACGGTCCTCGGGCGTCCCGGCGTCGCTCTCGGCGCGCGCCCGCAGATGCAGCACGGGCAGCGTCGGGATGCCCTCCCGCAGGTCCGTGCCGGGCGTCTTGCCCGATTCATGCGAATCGCTGGCGATGTCCAGCACGTCGTCGGCCAGCTGGAAGGCGGTGCCCAGGCGCTCGCCGTACTGGGTGAGGATGTTGACCGCCGACTCCTCGGCGCCCGACATCATCGCGCCGAACCGGCACGCGACGGCGACCAGCGAGCCGGTCTTGCCCGCGAGGACGTCCAGGTAGTGGCTGATGGGGTCACGGCCGTCGCGCGGGCCCGCGGTCTCCAGGATCTGGCCGGTCACCAGGCGCTCGAACGCCTCGGCCTGGATCCGGACCGCCTCAGGGCCGAGGTCGGCGAGGATGTGCGAGGCGCGCGCGAACAGGAAATCGCCGGTCAGCACCGCGACGGAGTTGCCCCAGCGGGCGTTGGCGCTGGCCACGCCGCGGCGCACTTCGGCCTCGTCCATCACGTCGTCGTGATAGAGCGTCGCGAGATGCGTCAGCTCCACGACGACCGCGGAGGGCACCACGCCCGGGCTGTAGGGGTCACCGAATCGGGCGGCCAGCGTCACCAGCAGCGGCCGGAACCGCTTACCGCCCGCGCGCACGAGGTGCTGCGCGGCTTCGGTGATGAACGGCACGTCGCTCTTGGTGGCCTCCAGCAGGCCCTCCTCGACAGCCGCCAACCCGGCCTGGACATCGGCCTCAAGAGCCTGGTCCCGCACGCTCAGCCCGAAGGGCCCGACGACGGTCACGAGGGGTACTCCTGTCTGCTGACGATCAAACTGAATGTCGATCTGTCGCTGTCTCCACCGTTGGCCAGCGTATCCGGTCGCAGTTCGATCACCGTGAGCGCCCGCCCCCCGAACCGCCCGGGAAGCACAGCGGCCCGGCCGACAGGTTCTGGATCACCTGTTGACGAAAGTGTGACGCGGGAGCGTGGTCTGCGGCAACGAGAGGAGTATTTCCGGCCTGCTTCTTGTCCGGCAAGGCATCCCGCCCGGCCAGGGCACGGCCGCCCCGCTCGCCTCCGCGCCCGCTCTTCCGCGCCTCCGCGCCCGTCTCGCGCGCCTCCGTGCCCGCCTTACGCGCCTCCGCGCCCGTCCCCCGCTTGCCCGAATCGCCGCGGTTTCGCCCGGATCACGGTCACTGCGTCCACCATCACCGCAGCTTCCCGCGAAAGCACCCCAGCTCCCCCGAAGTCACCGCAGCCTCCCGCGAAGGCCCCGCAGCGCAGGGTGACTTCCCTCGCCGGAGACGAGCCGCAGGGCCCCACCGGAAGCAGCGCCACCGGCTCACCTCACCGGCAGGCCCGCTCCGCGGCGGCCCCTCTCACCCGCAGGCCCCTTCCGCGGCAGCCCCGCTCACCCGTAGGCCCACCTCCCCCCGCAGCCCCCTACTACCTGCAGGCCCGCTCCCCCGCAGCCCCTCTCACCCGCAGGCCCCTTCCGCGGCAGCCCCGCTCACCCGAAGGCCCGCGCCACCGCCCGTGCCAGCCGCGGCGAGGCGAACTCCGTGCCGCACACGAAGCGCATCACCGGCCCGAACGAGGCGGCCGCCGGCAACCCCGTGAAGTACAGCCCCGGTACGGACGAGCCGAAGCCCGCGTCCAGCAGCGGCCCGCCGGCCCGGGTCACGATCCCGGTGCGCAGCCCCTGGCCCAGGAAATCCAGTGCCGCCAGGTCCATCCGGTAGCCCGTCGCGGCCAGCACATGGTCGGCGGCGAGCTCCCCGCCCTGCCCGTCGGCCCCGCGCAGCGCCAGTACGGGACGGCCGTCACGGACCGTGGCCCGTACGATCCGCCGCCCCTGCGTCACCTGCACCCGGCCGGCGAAACGGTCCCGCAGCCACCACGCCCCCAGCGGGCCGAGCACCCGCCGCACCAGATACCGCCGGGCGGGCACCGGCAGCCGGCGAAAGCCGCCGGCGTAATACGTCAGCGCATGCAGCGACCAGGCGTTGCCGAACGGCGACGGCGGCCGCAGGCGGGGCTGGCGGTCCGGCGGCGCACCGAAGCCCACCGCGGCCTGGCCGCGCGCCACCACCCGTACGGATGCCGCGCCCGCCTCGGCGAGCAGCACCGCGCTCTCCAGCGCCGACTGCCCGGCGCCGATCACCACCACCTCGCGCCCGGCCAGCGCGGACAGGTCGTGGTGCTGCGAACTGTGCGAGACCGGGCCCGTGGCGGACGGCCCGTCCGGGATCGCGGCGGCCAGCTCCGGCGGCAGCTGCGCCAGCCCGCTCAGGCCGGTGGCCACGACCACGGCCCGCGCGCCGACCTGCTCCCCGCTGTCCAGCTTCAGCTCGAAGCCGCCGTCCCGCCGGTCGACCGAGACCACCTTGACCTGCTCCAGATCGGGGACCGTGCGCTGCTGCACCCACTGCCCGTACCGGATGAACACCTCGATGGGGACGATGTCCCAGTCCGAGGCGTAGGGCCCCTCCCCCGTCTCCGCGCAGAAGTCGCCGAGGGTGCGGCCGGGCTGCGGGACGTCGATGGTGGAAGCCGCCGGCGTCGACTTGAGCAGCATGCCCGCGGGCATCTGCGTGCGCCAGCTCGCCATCGGCGCCCCGAAGACCCGCACCGGCAGGCCGCGGGCCCGTAGATGCGCGGCCGTCGACACGCCGTACGGGCCGGCCCCGATGACCGCTACCGGAGTGCTCACTTCGGTCCCTCCCCTTGCCTGAGTGGTGCCTCGGTACCCGCCCGGCGGCCCGCCAGCCGCAGTTGCCTCAGATGCCGGGCGCCCGGCCCGGCGGACCGCGCCAGCATCGTGAGGAACGGCAGCGGGTCGTCGCCCGCGAACCACGCCAGCTCGGTGCCCGAGGCCCGCGCCGGAGCGTGCGGCGGGCGCGGGCCGCTGCGCCGGTACGCGAGCCGGGCGGGCAGATCGACGTTCTCGACGACGAAGCGGCGCCCGGCCCGCTGCGCCCCCTCGGGGACGGTGCGCCCGGTGAGCTCCAGATGCTGGGCGCGGACGACATCCACCCCGGCGGCGTTCTCGAAGAGCCGGAACTGCGCGCCCATCCGCGGGTTGAAGTCCAGCAGCTTGTACCGGCCGTCGCGGCGGTCGAAGCGCCAGTCCAGATCGGCGATGCCGGTGAACCCGATGCGGTCGACGAACTCCGCCGACATGGTGGCGAGTTCCGGGTTGTCGACGACGTACGCGCAGGCCGTCATGCCGGCGTGCGGTGGCCAGGAGCGCACCTTGACCCCGGTGAACAGCGCCAGCGGCGCACGGTCCGCGCCGAAGCAGGCGTGCACGATCCAGTCCTCGGCCTGCTCCCGCGGCAGGTACTCCTGCAGGATCACGCCCGGCCGCGGGCCCCAGTCACGGGCCAGATCCAGCAACTGGTCCGGCCCTCCTATCCGGGTCGTCCCCGCGACGGCGGGCCGTTTGCGCCGGACGAACGCCTCGCGGTTCTTGGCCACCACCGGGAAGCGCGCCCGCCCGGCGTACGCCTCGATGTCCGCGTACGAACCGGGGAAGACGGCGGCCGGCGAGGGCACTCCATGGGCCGCGCACAGTTCGTGCAGGCCCTGTTTGCTGGCCAGCCGGCGCGGCAGTCCGGGGGCGGAGCGGGGGAAGAGGAACGACCCGGCGAGCGCGTCGGTGTGCTCGGCTATCAGCACGGCCGCCTCTTCGTCGGTGGGGAGCAGCAGCGTCGGCCGGCCGATCCGCCGCCCGATCCGCAGCAGCCCCGTCACCAGCCGGTCCGGCTCCTCCCGCCCGGTGGTCGGCCAGACGAAACGGCCCCGGAGATAGCGGGAGAGGGCCGCCGGGGTGAAGCGGTCCTCCGTCACGGCGTACATGGGCACCCCGAGCCGCCCCAGGCTGCGGATCGCCCCCACACCTCCGTGGTGCAGGGGGTAAGCCCCGATCTTCACGATCAGCCCCGGAACGCTCCGGTCGACCGCGAGCCGTGCGGCACTGCGAGCCACGTGTCCCCCCAACGGCGCGGTCCCTCCCCGGCCCGCGCCAGGAAAGGAAGCTAGGCCCGAATTGCGCAGTGCAGCAAGGCTTTTCCGGACATTGCCGATGCTTGGGGGCGCATCACACGGCGCGCCCGCCGTCCGAATCCGTACGCCCGCACGCCCTCGCGCCCCATGACCGCCCCGTGGGTCACCACCCGGCCGTACGCTGATCGTCGGCACCGCCGGCCGTCGGGCCACCAGGTCCGGCCGGCCCGGCCGCCCACCGGCGACGACGAACGCGAGGAGCTGTCCATGCCCGAGCAGAGCCCGTTCGACCTGGCGGAAGGCGATCCCTTCGGCCCGCACAACCTGCCCTACGGCGTGTTCAGCACCGCCGACGCGCCCGGTCAGCGGCGCCTCGGCGTCCGCTACGGCGACCGGGTCCTCGATCTGAGCGCACTGCCGAGCGCCCTGCCCGCCGCCATCCACCCGCACGCCGAACTGCTCGCGGCCCCGACCCTCAACCCGCTGCTGGCGGCCGGCCGTCCCGTCTGGCAGCAGATCCGGGCGGCCGTCCGCAGCGCCGTGACCGACCCGGCGCACCGCGACGAAGTGGCACCGCTGTTCCATCCGCTCACCGAGGTCACGCTGCACCTCCCCTTCGAGGTCGCCGACTACGTCGACTTCTACGCCAGCGAGCACCACGCCACCAACGTCGGCCGGATCTTCCGCCCGGACGCCGCGGCGCTGACCCCCAACTGGAAGCATCTGCCGATCGGTTACCACGGCAGGGCGGGCACCGTCGTCGTCAGCGGCACCCCGGTCGTCCGCCCGCACGGCCAGCGCAAGGCCCCCGCGGACGAAGCGCCCTCCTTCGGCCCCTCCCTCCGCCTCGACATCGAGGCCGAGGTCGGCTTCGTCGTCGGTACGCCCTCCACGCTGCACGAGCCCGTACCGCAGGAAGCCTTCCGCGACCACGTCTTCGGCGTCTGCCTCGTCAACGACTGGTCCGCGCGCGACATCCAGGCCTGGGAGTACGTGCCGCTCGGCCCCTTCCTGGGCAAGTCCTTCGCCACCTCCGTCTCCGCCTGGATCACCCCGCTCGACGCCCTCGACGAGGCCCGGACGCCGCCGCCCGCCCGGGACGTGCCGCTGCTGCCCTACCTCGACGACGCGGACGCGGAGCCGGGCGGCATCGACGTCCGCATCGAGGTGCGCATCAACGGCGAGACCGTCTCCCGGCCGCCGTTCTCCACCATGTACTGGACGGCCGCCCAGCAGCTCGCCCATATGACCGTCAACGGCGCCTCGCTGCGCACCGGCGACCTGTTCGCCTCCGGCACCGTCTCCGGTCCTGACCCCGACCAGCTCGGCTGCCTGCTGGAGCTCACCCAGGGCAAGGGCCCCTACCTCCAGGACGGTGACGAGGTCACTCTCACCGCCTGGGCGCCGGGCCCCGAGGGCGCCCGGATCGGCCTGGGCGAGGTCACCGGCCGCATCCTGCCCGCGGGATGACCGGCGCGCCGCTCACCCTCCCGGAGGAGCTGCTGCTGCTCGCCCTCGACCCGGTCCGCGGCCGGCCGCTGAACCACGGCGCGTACCTGCGGTACGGGCTGGCCGGTGCGGCGCTGGCCGATCTGGAGGGGGCCGGGCGGATCACCGTCGAGGGCCGCGACCGGATCGTGGTGGCCAACCCGCTGCCGCTGGGCGACCCGGTGCTGGACGGCGCGCTGGCGGCGCTTCCGGGACCGGCCAAGCAGCGCCGGGGCGGCACGGCGCGGCGCTGGGTGCGCAGCGCCGGACGGCCCGTTCAGGAGCTGTGTCTGCGCCGGCTGGAGGAGCGCGGCGCGCTGCGCAGGGAGTCCCGGCGGGCCCTGGGCCTCTTCCCCTACGAGCGCTTCCCGGCCGGGGCGGTGGATCTGGCCGGCCCGGCCCGGGAGCGCTTCGCCGCGGCGCTCGGCGCCGGGTTCCCGGACCGCCGCAGCCGGCTGCTCGGCGCGCTGGCCTCGGCGACCGACCTCGACCGCAGGCTCCTGCCGGGCCGCGAGTACCGCACGGTCCGCCGCGAGATGAAGCGCTGGGCACGGGAGATCTGGACGGTGCATGCGGTGGAGCGCGCGGTACGTCAGGACAAGGAGGCGGCGTCGAATGCGGGCTCGTGAGGAAGGCGGCTGGGGCCGGAGGGGACCGAGCAAGGCCGGAGGGGACCGGAGGAGACCGGACGAGACCGGCTGAGGCCGGAGGGAACCGTACGAGAAGGGCCGAGACCGGCTGATATACGGCAGATGTGCTCATCCGTCCCGCCCGGCGTCCCGCTACGTCACAGCCCCACACCAAGTCCGTACCGGCGTTGCCGCGGTCCGGGAACCGTCACGGGCCGCTGCTAGCCTCACGGGTCCCTGACCCACAACGGAGGAGACGTACGTGCGTAAGGCAGCGCAGATCGCCGGGGCGGCAGCCATCGCCGCGATGCTGCTCAGCGGTTGCGGAAGCAGCGGCGACAACGGCAGCGGCAACGACAGCAAGCCGAGCAAGTCGCCGGACGCGCCGTCGACTCCCGACAAGCCCGCGGGCGCCGGTGCCGTCGAGGGCGCCTGGAAGGCCGGCACGAAGAGCAGCCCGCTGATCCTGGTGATCAGCAAGGGCACCGTCGCCTTCAGCAACGGGCACAAGGCCGCCTGCCTGGGCAAGGTCCAGGAGATGGCCGGGATGACCATGGCCGCGATCAAGTGCACCGACAAGGACACCACCCGCACCGTGGGCACCCTCAAGCCCGCTGCCGACGGCAAGACCCTGACCGTCGACTGGAAGAACGGGCCCACCGAGAAGTACACCAAGTCCAGCGACGGCAGCGTGAAGGTCCCCGACATGCCGCAGCTGCCGAGCGGTATGCCCAAGAGCTGACCGCCGCCACCCGGCGGGCTGCCCACCGCAGGCCGGACCGCCCGCCACAGGCCGGACCGCGCGCCGCACGACGACGGCCGCCGCCCGGAACCCCCCGAGGGCTCCGGGCGGCGGCCGCTGTCGTGGCGCGCCGCCGGATCTCAGCGCACGAAGACCCCGGCCTGGCCGGCCAGGTCGAGGAAGTACTGCGGCGCCAGGCCGAGCACCAGCGTGGCCGTGACGCCGACGGCGATGGCCGTGGTCGTCAGCGGGCTGGGCACCGCGACGGTCGGGCCGTCCGCCTTGGGCTCGTTGAAGAACATCAGCACGATGACGCGGATGTAGAAGAACGCGGCAATGGCCGACGAGATCACACCGACGACCACCAGCCAGCCCGCGCCGCTTTGCGCAGCCGCCTTGAACACCGCGAACTTTCCGGCGAAACCGGAGGTCAGCGGGATACCCGCGAAGGCCAGCAGAAAGACCGCGAAGACCGCGGCCACCAGCGGCGAACGCCGGCCGAGCCCGGCCCACTTGGACAGCGCGGTGGCCTCGCCGCCCGCGTCCCGCACCAGGGTGACCACGGCGAAGGCGCCGAGCGTCACGAAGGAGTAGGCGCCGAGGTAGAAGAGCACCGAGGAGATGCCGTCCTTGCTGGTGGCGATGACACCGGCGAGGATGAAGCCGGCGTGGGCGATGGAGGAGTAGGCCAGCAGCCGCTTGATGTCGGTCTGGGTGATGGCGACGATCGCTCCGCCCAGCATCGTGAGGATCGCGACGCCCCACATCACCGGCTGCCAGTCCCAGCGCAGGCCCGGCAGGGCGACGTACAGCAGCCGCAGCAGCGCACCGAACGCGGCGACCTTGGTGGCGGCCGCCATGAAGCCGGTGACCGGGGTCGGGGCGCCCTGGTAGACGTCCGGGGTCCACATGTGGAAGGGGACCGCGCCGACCTTGAACAGCAGCCCCATCAGCACCAGCGCCGCACCGATCAGCAGCAGCGCGTCATTGCCCATCGTGCCGGCCAGCGCCGGATCGATCTGCTTGGCGCCGTCCGAGACCACCTCGGCGATCCCGGCGTAGGTGACCGTGCCCGCGTAGCCGTACAGCAGGGCCACGCCGAACAGCAGGAAGGCCGACGAGAAGGCGCCGAGGAGGAAGTACTTCACCGCGGCCTCCTGCGACAGCAGCCGCTGGCGGCGGGCCAGCGCGCACAGGATGTACAGCGGGAGGGAGAAGACCTCCAGCGCGATGAAGAGCGTCAGCAGATCGTTGGCCGCCGGGAAGACCAGCATCCCGCCGACCGCGAAGAGCAGGATCGGGAAGACCTCGGTGGTGGTGAACCCGGCCTTGACCGCGGCCTGTTCGGCGGCGCCGCCGGGAACGGCCGCGGCCTGAGCGGCGAAGGAGTCCACGCGCTTGCCGTGCGCCGCCGGGTCGAGCCGGCGCTCGGCGAAGGTGAAGACCGCGATGAGGGACACCAGCAGGATCGTGCCCTGCAGGAACAGCGCCGGGCCGTCGACGGCGAGGGCGCCCATGGCCGCGAGGTGCGCCTTGGACGAGCCGAAGCCGCCGGCCGCCAGGCCGATCACCGCGGCGAACGCGGCGGCCAGCGCCACCACGGTCAGCAGCAGTTGGGAGTAGTAACGGTGCCGGCGCGGCACGAACCCCTCGATGAGGATGCCGGCCACCGCCGCGCCGACGACGATCAGCGTCGGCGACAGCTGGGCGTACTCGATGTGCGGTGCCGGGATCTTGCCCGGCGCACCGGCCGCCGCTGTCCACAGGCTGTGGACACTTGCCACGGAACTCACTTCGCGGCCTCCACGTCTTGAGGGCGCACGGTATGGCCGGCCCGGCCTCCACCGGGCACGGCGTCCACCTGCACAGGGGGCTTGGGGTCCTTCTTGTCCACGACGGACAGGGTGTGGCCGACCGCCGGATTGACGAGGTCGGTGAGCGGTTTCGGATACACCCCGAGGAAGAGCAGCAGCGCGATCAGCGGCGCCACCACCACCAGCTCCCGTACCCGCAGGTCCGGCATGCTCCGCACGTCCGTCTTCACCGGCCCGGTCATCGTCCGCTGGTAGAGGACGAGGACGTACAGCGCGGCGAGGACGATGCCGAGGGTGGCGATGATGCCGATCACCGGATAGCGGCTGAACGTGCCGACCAGGACCAGGAATTCGCTGACGAACGGGGCCAGGCCGGGCAGCGAGAGGGTGGCCAGGCCGCCGATGAGGAACGTGCCGGCGAGGACCGGGGCGACCTTCTGGACGCCGCCGTAGTCCGCGATCATCCGCGAGCCGCGGCGGCTGATCAGGAACCCGGCCACCAGCATCAGCGCGGCGGTCGAGATGCCGTGGTTGACCATGTAGAGCGTCGCGCCGCTCTGGCCCTGGGACGTCATCGCGAAGATGCCCATGATGATGAACCCGAAGTGGGAGATCGAGGCGTAGGCGATCAGCCGCTTGATGTCCCGCTGGGCGACCGCCAGCAGCGCGCCGTACAGCACGCTGATCAGCGCCAGAACGAGGATGACCGGGGTGGCCCAGCTGCTGGCCCCGGGGAAGAGCTGGAGGCAGAAGCGGAGCATCGCGAAGGTGCCGACCTTGTCGACGACCGCGGTGATCAGCACCGCGACCGGCGAGGTCGACTCGCCCATGGCACCGGGCAGCCAGGTGTGCAGCGGCCACAGCGGCGCCTTCACCGCGAAGGCGAAGAAGAAGCCGAGGAAGAGCAGCCGTTCGGTGCCGGCTCCGATCTCCAGCTTGCCGGCCGCCCGCGCCTCGACGATCTGCTGCAGCGAGAACGTGCCGGTGCCGAGCTGGTCGGCGGTGACCGCATACAGCCCGATCACCGCGGCCAGCATGATCAGTCCGCCGGCGAGGTTGTAGAGCAGGAACTTCACCGCGGCCGACGACCGCCGGCTCGCGTCCCGCTCCTCACCGTCCCCGCCCGCCCGGTCCCCGAAGCCGCCGATGAGGAAGTACATCGGGATCAGCATGGCCTCGAAGAAGAGGTAGAAGAGGAAGACATCGGTGGCCTCGAAGGAGAGGACCACCATCGCCTCGACGGCCAGGATCAGCGCGAAGAAGCCCTGGGTGGGCCGCCAGCGCCGGTTGGGCGTGGCCTCTTCCAGGGGATCGGCGTCGTGCCAGCCCGCCAGGATGACGAACGGGATCAGCAGGGTGGTCAGCGCGATCAGGGCGACCGCGATGCCGTCCACACCGAGTTCGTAGCGGACACCGAAGTCGCTGATCCAGGCGTGCGATTCGGTGAGCTGGAACGGGCCCTTGGCACCGGGGTCGAAGCGGAACGCGACCACCAGCGCCAGCGCGAAGGTGGCCAGCGAGAACAGCAGCGCGAGCCATTTGGCCGCGGTGCGCTTGGCGGCGGGCAGCGCGGCGGTGGCGATCGCACCGGCCGCCGGCACCACGGCCACCGCCGTCAGCAGGGGAAACGACATGGCTCAGACACCCCTCATCAGCAGGGTCGCGGCGACGAGAACGGCGGCCCCGCCCAGCATCTGGACCGCGTACGAACGGACGAATCCGGTCTGCAACCGGCGCAGCAGGCCGGAGAGTCCGCCCATCGAGGCCGCCGTGCCGTTGACCGCGCCGTCCACGAGGGTGCGGTCGAGCTGGACGAGGGTGCCGGTGAGCTCTTCCCCGCCGCGTACGAACACGACGTGGTTGAAGTCGTCCTGGAGCAGATCGCGGCGGGCCGCCCGGGTCAGCAGCGAGCCGCGCGGGGCGAGCGCCGGAACGGGCTTGCGGCCGTACATCAGCCAGGCGATGCCGACGCCGAGGAGCAGCACCACGATCGTCGAGGCGGTGACGGTGGTCGCGCTGACCGGGGAGTGGCCGTGCGCGAACGAGGTGACCGGCTCCAGCCACTTCACAAAGGCCTCGTTGATGCTGAACAGCCCGCCCGCGAAGACCGATCCGAGGGCCAGCACGATCATCGGCAGCGTCATGACCTTCGGCGACTCGTGCGGATGCACCTCGTCGGGGTTCCAGCGCTTCTCGCCGAAGAACGTCATCAGCATCACCCGGGTCATGTAGAACGCGGTGATCGCCGCGCCCAGCAGGGCCGCGCCGCCGAGGATCCAGCCCTCGGTGCCGCCCTTGGCGAACGCCGCCTCGATGATCTTGTCCTTGGAGAAGAAGCCGGACAGACCGGGGAAGCCGATGATCGCCAGATAGCCGAGGCCGAAGGTGACGAAGGTGACCGGCAGGTACTTCCGCAGGCCGCCGTAACGGCGCATGTCCACCTCCTCGTTCATGCCGTGCATCACGGAGCCGGCGCCGAGGAAGAGGCCCGCCTTGAAGAAGCCGTGGGTGACCAGGTGCATGATCGCGAAGGCGTAGCCGATCGGGCCGAGGCCGGCGGCCAGGATCATGTAGCCGATCTGCGACATCGTCGAGCCGGCCAGCGCCTTCTTGATGTCGTCCTTGGCGCAACCGACGATCGCACCGAAGAGGAGCGTGACCGCACCGACCACGACGACCGCCAGCTGGGCGGTCGGCGCGGCGTTGAAGACCGCCCCGGAGCGGGTGATCAGATACACCCCGGCGGTGACCATGGTGGCGGCGTGGATCAGGGCCGAGACCGGGGTCGGGCCCTCCATCGCGTCACCGAGCCAGGACTGCAGCGGTACCTGCGCCGACTTGCCGCAGGCGGCCAGCAGCAGCATCAGCCCGATGGCGGTCAGCTTGCCCTCGGAAGTGTCACCGGTGGCGGCGAGCACCGGGCCGAAGGCGAAGGTCCCGAACGTCGTGAACATCAGCATGATCGCGATGGACAGGCCCATGTCGCCGACCCGGTTGACCAGGAACGCCTTCTTGGCGGCGGTGGCCGCGCTCGGCTTGTGCTGCCAGAAGCCGATGAGGAGGTACGAGGCGAGGCCGACGCCCTCCCAGCCGACGTACAGCAGGAGGTAGTTGTCGGCGAGGACGAGCAGCAGCATCGCCGCGAGGAAGAGGTTGAGGTAGCCGAAGAAGCGGCGGCGCCGCTCGTCGTGCTCCATATAGCCGATCGAGTAGATGTGGATCAGCGATCCGACACCGGTGATCAGCAGGACGAAGGTCATCGACAGCTGGTCGAGCTGGAAGGCGATATCGGCGTGGAAGCCGCCGACCGGAATCCAGGTGAACAGGTGCTGGTGCAGCGCGCGGTCGTCGACGCCCTTGCCGAGCATGTCGGCGAAGAGCACCACTCCGATGGCGAACGACGCCACCGAGAACAGCGTGCCGATGAGGTGGCCGGTGCGGTCGAGTCGTGTACCTCCGCACAACAGCAGGGCCGCACCGACCAGCGGTGCCGCGACAAGCAGCGCGATCAAGTTCTCCACTTTGTGCGACCCCTTACAGCTTCATCAGGCTGGCGTCGTCGACCGAGGCCGTATGACGGGTGCGGAAGATCGACACGATGATCGCCAGGCCGACCACGACCTCGGCCGCGGCGACGACCATCGTGAAGAAGGCGATGATCTGGCCGTCCAGATTCCCGTGCATCCGCGAGAAGGTGACGAAGGCGAGATTGCAGGCGTTGAGCATCAGCTCGATGCACATGAACACCACGATGGCGTTCCGCCTGATCAGCACCCCGGCCGCACCGATGGTGAACAACAGGGCGGCGAGATAGAGGTAGTAGACCGGGTTCATTTCTTGGCCCCCTCCTTGTGCTCCTTCGGCGCCACGCCACCGGACGAGGAGGGCCGGGGCTCCTCCGAACCCCGGCCCAGCCAGTTCTCGGAGCGCTCCTCCAGCGCCTTCAGCTCGGCGAGCGATTCACCGGAGACATCGCGCATCTGGCCGCGCTCCCGCAGCGTCGGGCTGACGCTCAGCTCGGACGTGGTGCCGTCGGGCAGCAGGCCCGGGATGTCGACGGCGTTGTGCCGGGCGTAGACGCCCGGGGCGGGCAGCGGCGGCACCTGCTTGCCCTCGCGGATGCGCGCCTCGGACTGCTCGCGTTGCGTCCTGGCGCGCTCCGTACGCTCCCGGTGGGTGAGCACCATCGCGCCGACGGCCGCCGTGATCAGCAGCGCGCCGGTGATTTCGAAGGCGAAGACGTACTTGGTGAAGATGAGCGCGGCCAGGCCCTGCACATTGCCGCCGGCGTTGGCCTCGCCCAGGCCGTCGAACTCCTTGAGCGAGGCGTTGCCGATCCCGGCGATCAAGAGGATGCCGAAGCCGATGCCCAGTCCGGCGGCGAGCCAGCGCTGGCCCTTCAGCGTCTCCTTGAGGGAGTCCGCGGCGGTGACACCGACCAGCATCACGACGAAGAGGAACAGCATCATGATCGCGCCCGTGTAGACGACGATCTGGACGACGCCGAGGAAGTACGCACCGTTGGCGAGGTAGAAGACCGCCAGCACGATCATGGTCCCGGCGAGCGAGAGGGCGCTGTGCACGGCCCGCTTCATCAGGATCGTGCACAGCGCGCCGCTGACGGCGACGATGCCCAGGATCCAGAACTGCACGGCCTCTCCGGTGGAGGTCATGGAGGCCGCGGCGGCGAGAGAGGTCATGCTTTCGCCCCCTTCTCCCGGGCGTTCCCGTCGGCCTTCTCGCCCTTGGAGGCCGCGACCTGACGGACGGTCCCCGGAGCGGCCTCGGCCACCAGGCCCTGGTAGTAGTCCTTCTCCGTCATGCCGGGGTAGATCGCGTGCGGGGAGTCGACCATCGTCTCCGACAGGCCCGCCAGCAGCTCCTCCTTGGTGTAGATGAGCGATTCGCGGGACCGGTCGGCGAGTTCGTACTCGTTGGTCATGGTCAGTGCGCGGGTCGGGCAGGCCTCCACGCACAGGCCGCACAGGATGCAGCGCAGGTAGTTGATCTGGTAGACGCGGCCGTAGCGCTCACCCGGGGAGTAGCGCTCCTCGGCGGTGTTGTCCGCGCCCTCGACGTAGATCGCGTCCGCCGGGCAGGCCCAGGCGCACAGCTCGCAGCCGATGCACTTCTCCAGCCCGTCGGGATGGCGGTTGAGCTGGTGGCGGCCGTGGAAACGCGGCGCCGTCGGCTTCTTCTCCTCCGGGTACTGCTCGGTCAGCCGCTTCTTGAACATGGCCTTGAAGGTCACGCCGAAGCCGGCCACGGGGTTCTGGAACTCAGGCACCGTCGCCCCCCTTTCCGTCGTTTCCGATTCCGTCACTGACAGTGTCCGCCCCGCCACTGACAATCAGCTCGCGCTCGCGGCGCGGCCGGCGTCGCGGCACCGGCGGCAGGCTCTGTCCGGGCAGCGGCGGCACGGGGAAGCCGCCGGCCATCGGGTCGAAGGCCCCGTCTCCGCCCGTCTCCTCCTTCTCGGCGCGCCGGAAGAAGTCCACGAGGAGGGAGATCAGCAGCAGCACGACGGCGCCGCCGGCGACATAGAGCACGATCTGGGAGAAGTTGTAGCCCTCGTTCTTCAGCGCCCGGACGGTGGCGACCAGCATCAGCCAGACCAGCGAGACCGGGATGAGGACCTTCCAGCCCAGCTTCATGAACTGGTCGTAGCGCACCCGGGGAAGGGTGCCGCGCAGCCAGATGAAGAAGAACAGCAGCAGCTGCACCTTGACCGTGAACCAGAGCAGCGGCCACCAGCCGTGGTTCGCGCCCTCCCAGAACGTGGAGATCGGCCAGGGGGCCCGCCAGCCGCCCAGGAAGAGCGTGATCGCGACCGCCGAGACGGTGACCATGTTGATGTACTCGGCGAGCATGAACATCGCGAACTTGATGGACGAGTACTCGGTGTTGAAGCCGCCGACGAGGTCGCCCTCGGACTCCGGCATGTCGAAGGGCGCACGGTTGGTCTCGCCCACCATCGCGACGATGTAGATGATGAAGGACACCGGCAGCAGCAGGACGTACCACCTGTTCTGCTGCGACTCCACGATGGTCGACGTCGACATCGACCCGGAGTAGAGGAACACCGCCGCGAACGACATCCCCATGGCGATCTCGTACGAGATCATCTGCGCGCACGAGCGGAGCCCGCCGAGCAGCGGATAGGTCGAGCCGGAGGACCAGCCGGCCAGCACGATGCCGTAGATACCGACCGAGGCCGTGGCCAGGATGTAGAGGATGCCGATCGGCAGGTCGGTGAGCTGCATCGGGGTGCGGACGCCGAAGATGGAGATCTCGTTGCCGGCCGGGCCGAAGGGGATCACCGCGATCGCCATGAAGGCCGGGATGGCCGCCACGACCGGCGCGAGGATGTAGACCACCTTGTCGGCCCGCTTGACGACCAGGTCCTCCTTCAGCATCAGCTTGATGCCGTCGGCGAGGGACTGCAGCATCCCCCAGGGGCCGTGCCGGTTGGGGCCGATGCGCAGCTGCATCCAGGCGACGACCTTGCGTTCCCAGACGATCGAGAACAGCACCGTCAGCATCAGGAACGCGAAGCAGAAGACCGCCTTGATGACGACCAGCCACCACGGGTCGCGGCCGAACATCGACAGGTCTTCCTGCGCCAGCGCGCTTCCGGTGGCGGCGAGTTGACCGAGCTGCATCATGCGTCCACCTCCTCGGCCGGCTCCGGGGTGCCCGGGACGGCGGAGATCTTCACCAGGTCACCGGGTTGCGCCCCGGTGTCGGCGGCGATGCCACCGCCCGTCGAGTTGAGCGGCAGCCACACCACCCGGTCGGGCATCGGCGTGACCTGGAGCGGCAGGCGGACCGGGCCGGCCGGTCCGGTGACCGCCAGCAGGTCTCCGTCCTTGACCCCGGTCTCCTGCGCGGTGACCTGCGACAGCCGGGCAACGGCGGCGTGCCGGGTGCCGGCCAGCGCCTCGTCGCCCTCCTGGAGCAGCCCCTGGTCCAGCAGGAGCCGGTGTCCGGCGAGCACCGCCTCGCCGGGTTCGGGGCGGGGCAGCGGGCGTCCGCTCTCCCGGGGCTCGCCCGCGTGCGGACCGTCCCAGCCGCCGAGCCGGTCCAGTTCGCGGCGGACCGCGCGGATGTCGGGCAGCGCCAGATGGACGTCGAGGGCATCGGCGAGCATGTGCAGCACCCGGGCATCCGGCAGCAGGTGCCGGCGGGTCATCTGGTCCGGCTTGAGGGCGGCCTCGAACAGCCGCGCCCGGCCCTCCCAGTTGAGGAAGGTGCCGGCCTTCTCGACCACGGCCGCCACCGGGAGGACCACATCCGCCCGGTCGGTGACCTGCGAGGGCCGCAGCTCCAGGCTGACCAGGAAGCCGACCTCGTCCAGGGCTGCCAGCGCACGCGCCGGGTCCGGCAGGTCGGCGGCCTCGACGCCCGCCACCAGCAGGGCACCGAGCTCGCCGGTCGCCGCCGCCTCGATGATCTGGCCGGTGTCCCGGCCGTGCCGGTGAGGCAGCGCGGCCACGCCCCAGACGGCCGCGACCTCGTCGCGGGCCCGCGGGTCGGTGGCCGGCCGGCCGCCGGGCAGCAGGCCGGGCAGTGCGCCCGCCTCGACGGCGCCGCGTTCGCCCGCCCGCCGGGGGATCCACACCAGCCGGGCGCCGGTGGCCGTGGCGGCACGGACGGCGGAGGTCAGGGCGCCGGGCACGGCCGCCAGCCGTTCGCCGACGACGATCACCGCGCCGTCGGCCCGCAGCGCCTCGGCCGCCGCCTGCCCCTCGCCCTCCAGCCCGACGCCGCCCGCGAGCGCGTCCAGCCATTCGGTCTCGGTGCCGGGCGCGGCCGGCAGCAGCGTGCCGCCCGCCTTGATCAGCCCGCGGGAGGCGTAACCTGCCAGCCCGAAGGTGCGCTGTCCGCTCTTGCGGTGCGCCTTGCGCAGCCGCAGGAAGACGCCGGGCGCCTCCTCCTCGGCCTCGATACCGGCCAGCAGGACGGCCGGCGCCTGCTCCAGCGCGGTGTACGTGACGCCGCTGCCGTCCACATCGCGGCCCCGCCCGGCGACCCGGGACGCCAGGAACTCGGCCTCCTCGGCGCTGTGCACCCGTGCCCGGAAATCGATGTCGTTGGTGTCCAGCGCGATCCGGGCGAACTTGGCGTAGGCGTAGGCGTCCTCGACGGTCAGCCGGCCGCCGGTCAGCACTCCGGTGCGCCCCTTGGCGGCGGACAGCCCGCGGGCCGCCGCGGCCAGGGCCTCGGGCCAGCTCGCCGGCTCCAGTTCACCGGACTCCGGGTTGCGTACGAGGGGCTGCTCCAGCCGGTCGCGCAGCTGCGCGTAGCGGAAGGCGAACCGCCCCTTGTCGCAGATCCACTCCTCGTTGACCTCGGGATCGTTCGCCGCCAGCCGCCGCATGACCTTGCCGCGCCGGTGGTCGGTACGCGTCGCACAGCCGCCCGCGCAGTGCTCGCACACCGAGGGCGAGGAGACCAGGTCGAACGGGCGGGAGCGGAAGCGGTACGCGGCGGAGGTGAGCGCGCCGACCGGGCAGATCTGGATGGTGTTGCCGGAGAAGTACGACTCGAAGGGGTCGCCCTCCCCCGTGCCGACCTGCTGGAGGGCGCCGCGTTCGAGCAGCTCGATCATCGGGTCGCCGGCGATCTGGTTGCTGAAGCGGGTGCAGCGCGCACACAGCACGCACCGCTCGCGGTCCAGCAGCACCTGGGTGGAGATCGGCACCGGCTTGGCGAAGGTGCGCTTCTTGCCCTCGAAGCGCGACTCCGGGTCGCCGACCTGCATCGCCTGGTTCTGCAGCGGGCACTCGCCGCCCTTGTCGCAGACCGGGCAGTCCAGCGGGTGGTTGATCAGCAGCAGCTCCATCACGCCGCGCTGGGCCTTCTCGGCCACCGGCGAGGTGAGCTGCGACTTGACGACCATGCCGTCGGTGCAGGTGATGGTGCACGAGGCCATCGGCTTGCGCTGGCCCTCGACCTCGACGATGCACTGCCGGCAGGCGCCCGCCGGGTCCAGCAGCGGGTGGTCGCAGAACCGCGGGATCTCGATGCCGAGGAGTTCGGCGGCACGGATGACCAACGTCCCCTTGGGGACGGAGATCTCGATGCCGTCGATCGTCAGGGTGACGAGGTCCTCCGGCGGGACCGCGGCCTCGCCGCCCCCCGTAGGGGCATTTGTGGTGACGGTCATGCATTCACCCCCAGGTGAGCGTCGTTGTCGGCCCACAGGGTCGACTTGGCCGGGTCGAAGGGGCAGCCCTTCCCGGTGATGTGCTGCTCGTACTCCTCGCGGAAGTACTGCAGGGAGGAGAAGATCGGCGAGGCGGCGCCGTCGCCGAGGGCGCAGAAGGACTTGCCGTTGATGTTGTCGGCGATGTCGTTCAGCTTGTCGAGGTCGTCCATCCGGCCCTTGCCGGCCTCGATGTCGCGCAGCAACTGCACCAGCCAGTAGGTCCCTTCGCGGCAGGGCGTGCACTTGCCGCAGGACTCGTGCGCGTAGAACTCGGTCCAGCGGGTGACCGCCCGCACCACGCAGGTGGTCTCGTCGAAGCACTGCAGCGCCTTGGTGCCGAGCATCGAACCGGCCGCGCCGACGCCCTCGTAGTCCAGGGGGACGTCGAGGTGTTCGTCGGTGAACATCGGCGTCGAGGAGCCGCCCGGCGTCCAGAACTTCAGCCGGTGGCCGCGGCGCATTCCGCCGCTCATGTCCAGCAGCTGGCGCAGGGTGACGCCCAACGGGGCCTCGTACTGGCCGGGGCGGGTGACATGGCCGCTGAGCGAGTAGAGCGTGAAGCCCGGGGACTTCTCGCTGCCCATCGACCGGAACCAGTCCTTGCCCCGGTTCATGATCGCGGGAACCGAGGCGATGGACTCGACGTTGTTCACGACAGTGGGGCAGGCGTACAGGCCCGCCACCGCCGGGAAGGGGGGACGCAGCCGGGGCTGTCCGCGACGCCCCTCCAGCGAGTCCAGCAGCGCGGTCTCCTCACCGCAGATGTACGCGCCGGCGCCCGCGTGCACGATCACGTCCAGGTCGAGTCCCGAGCCGAGGATGTTCCGCCCGAGGAAACCCGCCGCGTAGGCCTCGCGCACGGCTTCGTGCAGCCGCCGCAGGACGGGCACGACCTCGCCGCGCAGGTAGATGAAGGCGTGGTGCGACCGGATCGCATGGCAGGCGATCACGATCCCCTCGATGAGGGAGTGCGGGTTCGCGAAGAGGAGCGGGATGTCCTTGCAGGTCCCGGGCTCCGACTCGTCGGCGTTGACGACGAGGTAGTGCGGTTTGCCGTCGCCCTGCGGGATGAACTGCCACTTCATCCCGGTGGGGAAGCCGGCGCCGCCGCGGCCACGCAGCCCGGAGTCCTTGATGTACGCGATGACGTCGTCCGGGGGCATGGCGAGCGCCTTGCGCAGGCCCTCGTACCCCTCGTGCCGACGGTAGGTCTCCAGCGTCCAGGGTTCGGGCTGGTCCCAGAAGGCGGACAGGACGGGCGTCAGAAGCTTCTCGGGGTTGGTCTCCCCGCCGGCGTCCGGCCGGGAGGCGCCCCCGTGTTCGGCTGCCACTGTCATCACTCCCCCTCCTCTGCTGCGGGGCCGGATGGGTGCTGGTCATCGGAGGCCGAGGTCTGCTGCGGTGCGTCATGGGAGCTGGGGTGCCCGGCGGGCGGCTCCTCGGCGGGGTGGCCGGACGGGGGTTCGCCGCCGGTCGCGTCGGTGGCCCCGTCGGTGGTCTCGGCGGTGCGCGGCGCGATGACGTGGTCGGCGCCACGGCCGGGGACGGCCTCGCCCTTGGCGAGCCGCAGCCCGATCAGCGAGGCGGGGCCCGCTCCGCCGGTGGCCTCGACGGCGCCAGGACGCTCGTCCGGGAAGCCGGCGAGCATCCGGGCGGTGTCCTTGAAGGTGCACAGCGGCGCACCGCGGGTGGGCCGCACGCTCCGGCCGGCCCGCAGGTCGTCGACGAGCTGCCGGGCGGACTGTGGCGTCTGGTTGTCGAAGAACTCCCAGTTGACCATCACGACCGGGGCGAAGTCGCAGGCCGCGTTGCACTCGATGTGTTCGAGGGTGACGGCGCCGTCCTCGGTGGTCTCGCCGTTGCCGACGCCCAGGTGCTCCTTGAGGTCCTCGAAGATGGCGTCGCCGCCCATCACCGCGCACAGCGTGTTGGTGCAGACTCCGACCTGGTAGTCGCCGCTCGCCTTGCGGCGGTACATGGAGTAGAAGGTCGAGACCGCGGTGACCTCGGCGGTGGTGAGGTCGAGCATTTCGGCGCAGAAGCGGATGCCGGTGCGGGTGACGTGCCCTTCCTCGGCCTGGACGAGGTGCAGCAGCGGCAGCAGCGCCGAGCGCGCGCCGGGGTAGCGGGCGATCACCTCCTTGGCGTCCGCTTCCAGCCGGGCCCGTACGTCCACCGGATAGTCGGGGGCGGGGAGTGCGGGCATCCCCAGCTGCACGTCATGGTTTGCCTCGGTGGGGTTCACCGGTCGACGCCTCCCATCACGGGGTCGATGGACGCGACGGCGACGATGACGTCGGCGACCTGGCCGCCTTCGCACATCGCCGCCATGGCCTGGAGGTTGGTGAAGGACGGGTCGCGGAAGTGCACCCGGTAGGGGCGGGTGCCGCCGTCGCTGACCGCATGCACGCCCAGCTCGCCCTTGGGCGACTCGACGGCCGCGTACGTCTGTCCCGGCGGGACCCGGAAGCCCTCGGTCACCAGCTTGAAGTGGTGGATCAGGGCCTCCATCGAGGTGCCCATGATCTTCTTGATGTGGTCGAGGGAGTTGCCCAGGCCGTCCGGGCCGAGGGCCAGCTGGGCGGGCCAGGCGATCTTCTTGTCCGCGACCATCACCGGGCCGGGCGCCAGCCGGTCCAGGCACTGCTCGACGATCCGCAGCGACTGGCGCATCTCCTCCAGCCGGACCAGGAACCGGCCGTACGCGTCGCAGGTGTCGGCGGTCGGCACCTCGAAGTCGTAGGTCTCGTAACCGCAGTACGGCTGCGTCTTGCGCAGGTCGTGCGGCAGTCCCGCGGAGCGCACGATGGGCCCGGTGGCGCCGGTGGCCATGCAGCCGGCCAGGTCGAGATAGCCGATGCCCTCCATCCGGCCCTTGAAGACCGGGTTGCCGGTGGCGAGCTTGTCGTACTCGGGGATGTTCTTGCGCATCTTCTTCACGAACTCGCGCACCTGGTCGACCGCGCCCGGGGGCAGGTCCTGGGCGAGGCCGCCGGGCCGGATGTAGGCGTGGTTCATCCGCAGGCCGGTGATCAGCTCGTAGAGATCGAGGATGAGTTCGCGGTCGCGGAAGCCGTAGATCATGATCGTGGTGGCGCCCAGCTCCATCCCGCCGGTGGCGATCGCCACGAGGTGGGAGCTCAGCCGGTTGAGCTCCATCAGCAGCACGCGGATGACGGTGGCCCGGTCGGGGATCTGGTCGGTGATCCCCAGCAGCTTCTCCACGGCCAGGCAGTAGGCCGTCTCGTTGAAGAAGGGGGTGAGGTAATCCATGCGCGTGACGAAGGTGGTGCCCTGCGTCCAGGTCCGGAATTCGAGGTTCTTCTCGATGCCGGTGTGCAGATAGCCGATGCCGCAGCGGGCCTCGGTGACGGTCTCGCCGTCGATCTCCAGGATCAGCCGGAGCACGCCGTGGGTGGAGGGGTGCTGCGGCCCCATGTTGACGATGATCCGCTCGTCGTCGGACTTCACGGCGGCGGCCGCGATCTCGTCCCAGTCGCCACCGGAGACGTTGTAGACGGTGCCCTCGGTGGTCTCCCGGGCCAGGGACTCCGTCGTGTCGAAGTCGCTGGCGGTGCGGTGGCCGTTCGGGGAGTGGGAGTGCGGTGCAGTAGTCATCAGCTGTACGACCTCCGCTGGTCGGGAGCCGGAATCTGAGCGCCCTTGTACTCGACGGGGATGCCGCCGAGCGGGTAGTCCTTGCGCTGCGGGAAGCCCTGCCAGTCGTCGGGCATCATGATCCGCGTCAGCGCCGGATGGCCGTCGAAAACGATTCCGAAGAAGTCGTAGGTCTCGCGCTCGTGCCAGTCGTTGGTCGGATAGACCTCCACCAGCGAGGGCACGTGCGGGTCGGCGTCCGGGGCGGAGACCTCCAGCCGGATGAGCCGGTTGTGGGTGATCGAGCGCAGGTGGTAGACGGCGTGCAGCTCGCGGCCCGTGTCGCCCGGGAAGTGCACTCCGCTCACGCCCGTACACAGCTCGAAGCGCAGCGCCGGATCGTCGCGCAGGGTCCTGGCGACCGTCGGCAGGTAGCTGCGCTCGATGTGGAAGGTCAGCTCGGCGCGGTCCACGACCGTCTTCTCGATGACGTTCTCGGGGACCAGGCCCTGTTCGTCGAGAGCGCCCTCCAGCTCGTCGGCGATCTCGTCGAACTCTCCGTACCCTCCCCCGTCGCCGCGGGGCCCGCCGTACGGGCGGCTGCTCGCGCCGGGCAGCCGGACGGTCCGGACGAGTCCGCCGTAGCCGCTGGTGTCGCCGCCGTTGTCGGCGCCGAACATGCCGCGGCGGGTGGCGATCGCCTCGCCGGTGTCGTCGCGCTGCGCGGGAACGGCGTCGTCCGTGCCGTTCTCGCCGTCCGGCTCGCCGGGGTTCTTCTGCTCACTCACTGCAGCAGCCCCTTCATCTCGATCAGCGGGAGTGCCTTGAGCGCCGCCTCCTCCGCCTCGCGGGCGGCCTGCTGCTGATTGACCCCGAGCTTGGTGTTCTGGATCTTCTGATGCAGCTTGAGGATGGCGTCCATCAGCATCTCGGGGCGCGGCGGGCAGCCCGGCAGATAGATGTCGACGGGAACGATGTGGTCGACGCCCTGCACAATCGCGTAGTTATTGAACATTCCACCTGATGAGGCGCAAACCCCCATGGAAATCACCCACTTCGGGTCCGGCATCTGGTCGTAGACCTGCCGCAGAACGGGGGCCATCTTCTGGCTCACCCGGCCGGCCACGATCATCAGATCCGCCTGCCGCGGGGAGCCGCGGAAGACCTCCATGCCGAAGCGGGCCAGGTCGTAGCGCCCGGCGCCGGTCGTCATCATCTCGATGGCGCAGCAGGCCAGCCCGAAGGTCGCGGGGAAGACCGATGATTTGCGCACCCAGCCCGCGGCCTGTTCGACAGTGGTCAGCAAAAAGCCGCTGGGCAGCTTCTCTTCAAGTCCCATGTGTGACCCCTAGTCCCATTCCAGGCCGCCACGACGCCAGACATAGGCGTAGGCGACGAAGACGGTGAGCGCGAAGAGCAGCATCTCGACGAGCCCGAACAGCCCCAGGGCGTCGAAGGTGACGGCCCAGGGGTAGAGGAAGACGATCTCGATGTCGAAGACGATGAAGAGCATCGCCGTCAGGTAGTACTTGATCGGGAAGCGACCGCCACCGGACGGATGTGGCGTCGGCTCGATCCCGCACTCGTACGCCTCGAGCTTGGCCCGGTTGTAACGCCTGGGCCCGACGAGGGTGGCCATCACGACGGAGAAGATCGCAAAGCCTGCCCCGAGGGCTCCCAGTACGAGGATGGGCGCATAAGCGTTCACCGTCCTCGCTCCCTTCAGTCGACGATGACTGGATGGCGGTCCGCTCGGGCCCTCCGGCTGCCCCATGGAGGTCGTGCATATGTGAGGCAGTTCACAAGCCCGAACCGCCAGCATCTTATGCCCGCTGGTCTGTGATCTGCGACACGGGAGTGAACAACGCCTTTGTGATCTCCACCACCCGGCGAAGGATCATGAAGTCGGATGAGCGGTGATCTTCATACGCGAAGCGCGCGAGTGATCACCAGAGGTGACATTCGCATGGGTTACCGCTGGTCAGGGCGGGGTTGTCGATATCAAGTGGATGCCGCTACAGGCAAATTGGCGCCGGACGCGACCAACTGCTATACGGGGGCGGCCCGCAGGCGTGATCCGCTCGTGACCTGACCGTGATCATCGGTACGTGCATCGATTCACGAGCATCCGGCCGACGCCAGGTCACGGGAACATAACGGACACTCAAGAGTGACCTATCCCACGCTATTTCCAGCACTAAGTCCTTGACGCCCGGGAAGCCTTGGCGTGGCGGATGGGGAAGTGATAAGCCCTCGCCGCCCCCGCATCGAGCAGCAAATGCCATGCGTAGGAACATGATCGCGAAATTCGGACATCCCGTCGCCGGCTCGCCGGGCGGTCAAAAGTCCGTTTTATTCGTCGCGTACACGTCAAGTGTGGCGCACTGCACCTTTCTTGGCAGCAACCTGCGGCTCCTGATAGCCGTTGTTGCCATGTCCCCGAACGCACTCATACCCAGCCACCGGAAGCCCCGCCGTCCTTCCGCGTCCTCGCGGGCGCTGCGCGCGGGCGTGACCGGTGGCTTCCTCACCCTCGCGGTGACCGGCGCCACCGTGCCGGCCAACGCCGCGGAGAAGCCCGTCTCCGAAACCCAGGAGATGCCGACGATCACGACGGCGCTGGCCACCAGCGCCACGAAGAGCGCCGACACCGCCGAGCAGGTCGCGTTCAACTACGAGCGCCAGGCTCTCCAGGACAGCGCCTTCTCCAAGGCCGCCAAGGCCGCCGAGAAGGACAAGGCCGAGGCCGTGAAGAAGGCCAAGGCCGAGGCGAAGAAGAAGGCCGAGGAAGCCCGTAAGGCCAAGGAGGCCGCGCAGGCCCGTGCCTCGCGCTCCTCCGAGCGTTCGACGCTGTCCGCCCCGTCGTCGTCCAGCGCCACCGGCAGCACCGCCACCCTGGTCTCCTTCCTGAAGGCGCAGCTCGGCAAGGCCTACGTGCTCGGCGCCACCGGCTCCTCGGCGTACGACTGCTCCGGCCTGACCCAGGCCGCCTTCAAGCAGGTCGGCATCGACCTGCCGCGGGTCTCCCAGGACCAGTCCACCGCCGGCAAGCAGGTCGGCCTGGACAACCTCCAGGTCGGCGACGTCCTGTACTGGGGCAGCGCGGGCAGCGCCTACCACGTCGGCGTCTACGTCGGCGGCGGCAAGTTCATCGGCGCCCAGAATTCCAGCACCGGCATCGTCGAGCGCCCGCTCGACTACGACATGCCGACCGGCGCGGTGCGCGTCCTTTAGGACCACCACGCCCTCAGCGCCCCCATGAGGGCCGTCCCTCTCGCCGCTCGGGAGGGACGGCCCTTTGGTGTGCGCGGGTCTCCTGGTCGTGCCGTCACGGCCCTCCCGGCGCCCGTGTCGTCGCGGCTCTCCCGGCGCCCTTGCCGTCCCCTCCCGGCGCCCGTGCCCGCCCGCCGGCCGGAGGGCCGCGGGCGGGCCGCCGGTCACCAGCCCGCGCCCGCTGGCTGCTTGGTGGTCGCGTTGAGCCGGTTGAAGAGGTTGGTGACACCGATCGTCAGGATGATCGCCGACAGTTGCCGCTCGTCGAAGTGGTCCGCGGCGTCCTCCCAGACCGGGTCCGGCACCGGGTCACTGCGGTCGGCGAGCCGGGTGGCGGCCTCGGTGAGCGCCAGGGCGGCGCGCTCGGCGTCCGAGAAGTACGGCGCCTCCCGCCAGGCCGCGACCGCGAACAGCTTGTCGTCGCTCACGCCCTGCTTCCTGGCGTTCTTCACACCCCCGTCGACGCAGAAGCTGCAGCCGTTGATCTGGCTCGCGCGCAGGTGCACCAGCTCCAGCGTGGCCTCCGGCACCCCGCCCTGACGGGTGGCCTTGACCACGTCGAGAAGGGGCTGCAGGGCCTCGGGCAGGACTATCGCGGGGTTCTTCATTCGTGCGTCCATCACTGTCTCCTCAAGGAATCGCGTCGTTACTGCGCTGACGGATCCCGGCCGGAGAATGTGACGGGGCGGCCCACGTGGCAGGGAGGGCCCACGCGACAGGGGCGGCCCGGGATGTTTCCCGGACCGCCCGTGGGGCGCTCGCCAGGGGCAGGCACCGGGGCTCCCGCCCGGCGCCGGAGCCTCGTGAAGGCCCGGCGACCCGGCCTCAGGCCTTCGGCGCGACCTTGCTCAGGCCGTTGATGATGCGGTCCATCGCGTCGCCGCCCGTGGGGTCGGTGAGGTTGGCGAGCATCTTGAGGGTGAAGCGCATCAGCAGCGGGTGGGTCAGACCGCGCTGGGTGGCGATCTTCATGACCTTGGGGTTGCCGATGAGCTTCACGAAGGCGCGGCCCAGGGAGTAGTAGCCGCCGTAGGTGTCCTTGAGGATCTTCGGGTAGCGCTGCAGGGCCAGTTCGCGCTGCGCGTACGTGGCGCGGGCGTGCGCCTGCACGATGACCTCGGCGGCGATCGCGCCGGACTCCATGGCGTAGGCGATGCCCTCGCCGTTGAACGGGTTGACCAGGCCGCCCGCGTCGCCGACCAGCAGCAGGCCCTTGGTGTAGTGCGGCTGGCGGTTGAACGCCATGGGGAGCGCGGCGCCACGGATCGGCCCGGTCATGTTCTCCGGCGTGTAGCCCCACTCGGCGGGCATCGAGGCGCACCACGCCTTGAGGATCTCGCGCCAGTCCAGCTCCTTGAAGGCGGAGCTGGAGTTGAGGATGCCGAGGCCGACGTTGCTGGTCCCGTCGCCCATGCCGAAGATCCAGCCGTAGCCGGGCAGCAGCCGGTCCTCGGCGCCGCGGCGGTCCCACAGCTCCAGCCAGGACTCCAGGTAGTCGTCGTCGTGCCGGGGCGAGGTGAAGTACGTCCGCACGGCCACGCCCATGGGACGGTCCTCGCGCCGGTGCAGCCCCATGGCCAGGGAGAGCCGGGTGGAGTTGCCGTCGGCGGCGACCACGAGCGGGGCGTGGAAGGTGACCGGGGTCTTCTCCTCGCCGAGCTTGGCGTGCACGCCCGTGATGTGGCCGGTCAGGTCGTTGATGATCGGCGCGCCCACGTTGCAGCGCTCGTACAGCCGCGCGCCGGCCTTCTGCGCCTGCCGGGCCAGCTGCTCGTCGAAGTCGTCGCGCTTACGGACCAGTCCGTAGTCGGGGTAGGAGGCCAGATCCGGCCAATCGAGCTGGAGGCGGGAGCCGCCGCCGATGATCCGCAGGCCCTTGTTGCGCAGCCAGCCCGCTTCTTCGGAGATGTCGATCCCCATCGCGACCAGCTGCTTGGTGGCGCGCGGGGTCAGCCCGTCGCCGCAGACCTTCTCGCGCGGGAATGCGGTCTTCTCCAGCAGGAGCACGTCCAGACCGGACTTGGCGAGGTGGTAGGCGGTCGCCGAGCCGGCGGGCCCGGCACCGACGACGATCACGTCCGCGCTGTGCTCCGAGCGGGCGCTGGTCACGGAATCGGTCACGGACGCGGACTCGGTCACGGTGCTGTCTCCCGGAAGTCGATATCTGGATTTCTGGGTGCCGACCGGCACCGGGCACGTCAGTCTATGGGGGTCGTGGTGATCAGAACCTGAAGGGTTGTGCCGTGAAGTCTGTGAACACCCCGCCCGTGGACCGGCCGCTTCCTGCCGTCGAACTGCGTGTGCCCACCGATGAGGACGCGATGAACTGGCACCGGGTCTTCAACGACCCGGACGTCATGGAATTCCACGGCGGCACACCGGCCGAACTCTCCGTCTACGAGGAGCTCACCGCGCGCCAGCGCAGGCACCACGCGGAGCGGGGATTCTGCCTGTACACGCTGGTGGATCCGGCGGACGGCGCGGTCCTCGGCTTCGCCGGCGCCCAGCCGTGGCCGTGGGACTGGGGCCCGGCGGGCGAGATCGAGATCGGGTGGCGGCTGGGGCGCGCCTCCTGGGGCAAGGGCTACGCCACCGCCGCGGCGCAGGCCGCGCTGGCGGCCGTCCGCACGGCCGGCGTCCGCCGTGTGGTCTCCCTGGTGGACGCGCACAACGAGCGGTCGATCGCGGTGACCCGGCGGCTGGGAATGCGGCGGGCGGAGATGGTGATCACACCCGCGCAGCGGACGGCGTACTGCCACCGGCTGGAGGTGTGAGCGACCGGCGGGGCGGGGGCCGGGCGGCGCGACGGGGCCGGCGTCCGGCGTCAGCCCCGGCCGTCAGCCCTCGCCGTCAGCTCCCGGCCGGCTTGCGCCCCCGGTGCATCGCCACGATGCCGCCGGTCAGATTGCGCCAGGCCACCTCACTCCAGCCCACGCCCTGCAGCCGGGCGGCGAGTTCGGGCTGGTTCGGCCAGGTGCGGATGGACTCGGCGAGGTAGACGTAGGCGTCCGGGTTGCTGCTGACCGCGCGGGCGACCGGCGGCAGCGCGCGCATCAGGTACTCGGTGTAGACGGTCCGGAACGGCGCCCAGGTCGGCTCGCTGAACTCGCAGATCACGACCCGGCCGCCGGGCTTGGTGACCCGGTACAGCTCGGCCAGCGCGGCGTCGGTGTCCTGGATGTTGCGCAGCCCGAAGGAGATGGTGACGGCGTCGAACACCCCGTCCGCGAACGGCAGCCGGGTGCCGTCACCGGCCGTGAACGGCAGCCACGGGTGCCGCTTTTTGCCCTCCCCCAGCATGCCGACGGAGAAGTCGCACGGCACGACGTAGGCGCCGCTGCGCGCGAACGGCAGCGAGGAGGTGCCCGTACCGGCCGCGAGGTCGAGCACCCGCTCGGCGGGCCGGGCGGCCACCGCACGGTCCACCTCCTTGCGCCACAGCCGCGCCTGCCCCAGGGACAGCACATCGTTGGTGAGGTCGTACCGTGCCGCCACGTCGTCGAACATCGCGGCGACTTCGTGCGGCTGCTTGTCCAGGGATGCTCGGGTCACCCGGCCATTGTCCACCGTGCCGGGGGCCGCGCCCGCACCGGGCACGGCCCGGCACGCCCGCCGTCAGCGGCGGCGGTACACCAGGCGGCCGGCGAGGACGGTGGCCAGGCACGTTCCGGCCCCGTGCAGCCGTAGCGCGCGGGCCGGCAGCTCGTCGACCGGGACGTCGAAGACCGCGAGATCCGCCGGCCGGCCCTCGGCGAGGTCGCCGCCCAGCACGGCGCTCAGCGGCTGCACGGCAAAGACGTCGAGTGTGGCCGCGGCTTCGTGCCCTTCCCGTGGAGCGCACACGCGCAGGCCGGAGCGCGCCACGGCCGTGCGCACCGGCGTCCGGCGGAAGGGCCCGGCCACCGCGGTCGTGCCGTGCTGGAGCATGCGCTGCAAGCCGCGCCGGGCGCTCGCCCCCCAGCGCGCATCGTCCATCGGGAGCGCCGCGAGCGCGTCGCCGGTGAGCGGTTCGGTGCCCAGCTCGTCGGCCTCCCGCGGATCCGGGTGGTAGGCCGCTTCGAGCAGCGCCGCCGCCTGGTGATTGACCAGCCCGGGCGTCATCAGCCCGGGCCAGCGCCGCACCCTGGCCTGCGGCCACGCGGCCGTCATCCGCTCCAGCGTCCCGACGCCCGCGATCGCACCGCCGTCGACGGCCACGGCGTCACACCGCGGACCGGCCCCGAACACCGCGTCGGCTGCGTGAATCGTCAGCACGGCCGCTCAGCTCACTTCCGACGCCGCCCGCAGGGCGCTCAGTTGGCCTCGACGAGCTTCAGCTCCGGATGCGCCGTGCCGCCCTCGATCGCCGTCGACGACAGATGCGAGACGACCTTGTCGTCGACCGGGTCGTTGGCCGGATCGTCGTGGACGAGCAGGTGCTCGTACGTGGTCGCGCGCTGCGCCGGGACCCGGTCCGCCTTGCGGATCAGGTCGATGATCTCCATGCGGTTGGAGCGGTGCTTGGCGCCGGCGGAGGAGACGACGTTCTCCTCCAGCATGATCGAGCCCAGGTCGTCCGCGCCGTAGTGCAGCGACAGCTGGCCGATCTCCTTGCCGGTGGTCAGCCACGAGCCCTGGATGTGCGCGACGTTGTCGAGGAAGATCCGGCCGATGGCGATCATGCGCAGGTACTCGAAGAGGGTGGCCTGCGTCTGGCCCTTCAGGTGGTTGTTCTCCGGCTGGTAGGTGTACGGGATGAAGGCGCGGAAGCCGCCCGTACGGTCCTGGACGTCCCGGATCATCCGCAGGTGCTCGATCCGCTCGGCGTTGGTCTCGCCGGTGCCCATGAGCATGGTGGAGGTGGACTCGACACCCAGCTTGTGGGCCGCCTCCATGATCTCCAGCCAGCGCTCGCCGGACTCCTTCAGCGGCGCGATGGCCTTACGGGGACGGGCGGGCAGGAGCTCGGCGCCGGCACCCGCGAAGGAGTCCAGGCCCGCGGCGTGGATGCGCGAGATCGCCTCCTCGGCCGACACCTTGGAGATCCGCGCCATGTGCTCGATCTCGGAGGCCCCGAGGGAGTGGATGACCAGCTGCGGGAACGCCTTCTTGATGGCGGAGAAGTGCTCTTCGTAGTACTCGACGCCGTAGTCCGGGTGGTGGCCGCCCTGGAACATGATCTGGGTGCCGCCCAGTTCGACCGTCTCCGCGCAGCGGCGCAGGATGTCGTCGAGATCGCGGGTCCAGCCCTTGGCGGTGTCCTTGGGCGCGGCGTAGAAGGCGCAGAACCTGCAGGCCGTCACGCACACATTGGTGTAGTTGATGTTGCGCTCGATGATGTACGTCGCGATGTGCTCGGTGCCGGCGTAGCGGCGGCGGCGCACGGCGTCGGCGGCCTGGCCCAGCGCATGCAGCGGAGCGGAGCGGTACAGGTCGAGCGCTTCCTGTGGCGTGATGCGGCCGCCCTGGGCGGCGCGGTCGAGTACGGACTGGAGGTCGGCGTTCTCGGTCACCGGGGCGTCCCTTTCGCAGGCGGGCATCACGAACTGAACCAGCGTACGTCAGGGGTACGACAGCGCCGTCGCCGGTCAGCCGGGCGGGCGGGGTTCCGGCGGCGCCCGGGGCCGGCGCCGGTCGGCGAGCGGACAGTGCCCAGCGGTCTGCAGCCGGACAGCGCCCGGGGAACGAAGACGCGACAGCGCCCGGAGCTGGAGACGGGACAGCGCATGGCGGCGGCGGCCCCTGCCCGTCCCGGCCGCGCCTCAACGCTTGGTCAATGTCGCCTTCGGCGTGCCGCCCGCGTCGTCCTGCGAGGAGAAGCCGAGCGTGCCGTCCTTGCCGAGCGCGTACGTCACACGGGACTTGTTGCCCGTACAGCCGGGCCCCTGCCTGCCGTCCGGCCGTTCCATGAGCACCAGCCGCCGCGCCGTGGCCGACTCCAGCTTCGCCTTCGCCTGACACTTCACCAGCACCGCGTCATAGGTGGTGTGGATGACGTAATCGCCTTTGCCGCCGGGCTTGATGACGCTGGTGATCGTGCCGTTGGGGATGCCGTGCACCGTGGTGACGCTGCCCGTCCAGGTGCCGAGGAAGGCCTTGGCCACCGTGGCGTGCCCGGCCGCGTCCCCCGGTCCGGTGGGCCGGGACGTCGGCGCATCGCCGGCCGGCGGCCTGGCGCCCGGCTGCGCCCTGTTGTCCGTGCCGCCGTCTCCACCCGGCATCAGATGGAAGACGAACCCGGCCGTCGTGGCGGCGGCGAGCGCACCTGCCACCGACAGCACCAGCGTGCAGCTCATCCGCCGCGGCCGGCCCGGGCCGCCGGCCGCGGCGGACAACGCGATCCGCCGCTCCTTGGGGGCGGCAGGCGGCGCCCCGGTGGGCAGGTCGGCGATGCCGGAGGCGGACGGCGGACGGTCCGGGCCGGTGGCCGCGGGGTGGCCGGCACCGGCCGTCGCAGGATGGCTGCAGGCCGTCGCGGGGTGCCCGTGACCGGCAGCCGCGGAGGACGCCGCGGCCCCGGCCACAGGCCAGGACGGCGGCTGCGACGGAGGGCCGGGCGGCTGACCGGGGAGGCCGGCGGCGCCCGGCGGCGGCCCGGGCGGCCCGGCCGGAAGCGGACTCTCGAACGGCACCAGCCCGGACGGCGCGCCGTGGGAGGGATCTATCGCCGCATATGAGGGATCCGGCGGCCCGAACGCCCCGCCCGGAGACGTTCCCGCCCCACCCGTCGATACCCCTGCCGCGCCCCCGGCTTCCGCCGTCCCCTCCCCCGCATCCAGGTTCAGCAGCTCCACCGCCTGCCGGCTGACCCGCTCGACCAGCGGGCCGGGCAGCCACCCGGCCCGCACCAGACCCGTCGCGCCCCCGCTCCCCTCCCCCGCGAGACAAGCCGCCAACGCCTCCGGGACGGGCCGGGCCGCAGGGTCCTTGGCAAGCGCGCCGGCCACCGACTCCCGCAGGTCGCCGCTGAGCCGGGAGCCCAACTCGGGCTCCTCGTGCACGACCTTGTAGAGCAGGGCAGCGGAGGAATCACCCGAGAACGGACTGAGGCCGGTCGCCGCAAAAGCCAGCACCGCACCGAGCGAGAAGACATCCGCGGCGCCCGTGGCCGCCTTGTCCAGGATCTGCTCGGGCGCCATATAACCGGGCGACCCCACCGAGACCCCGGTCGAGGTCAGCGAGGCGGTGCCCGCCATGGCCCGCGCGATCCCGAAGTCGATCAGCAGCGGCCCGTCCAGCGTCAGCAGCACATTGGACGGCTTGACGTCCCGGTGCACCAGCCCGAGCGCATGCACCGCGGCCAGCGCCTCGGCCAGCCCGGCGCCCAGCGCCCGTACGGAGTGCTCCGCCAGCGGTCCGAAGTCGGCAACGGCCTGCGCGAGCGAGGGGCCCGCGGCGTAGCCGGTGGCGACCCAGGGCACGGCCGCGTCCGGGTCGGCGTCCAGCACCGGGGCGGTCCAGGCGCCGCCCACCCGCCGCGCCGACTCGATCTCACGCCGGAACCGCGCACGGAACTGGTCGTCCGCGGCGAAATGCGCATGGACGACCTTCACGGCGACGGTGCGACCGCCCGCGCTGCGCCCGAGATAGACCCGCCCCATCCCGCCCGCGCCGAGCCGGCGCAGCAGCCGGTACCCGCCCAGGACCCGTGGATCATCCGCTGCCAACGCCTCCATGGCGCCTCCCCCTCGATACGGCGCACCCAGCTTATGGCCCGGGCCCTGCCGGGCCCCCGCACCGGTCCGCAGGCGCCCGTGCCACACCGCTCCGGGGCAACGCCACGGGCCGAGACGGCTCACCCGCCGACTAGCCGGCCGACCGCTCCAGCAGCGACACCTTCACATCGGCAGGGAACCCGGTCGTCGGCCCGACCCGCCGGGCGAATTCCGTGACACCGCCCAGCTGTTCGGGCCCGAAGCGGAAGTCGAGCGTGGTGAAGTACCGCTCCAGGACCGGCTCGTCGAAGGTCTCCCAGCGCGCCGCCTGCTCGGCGACCTTGGCGACCTCCTCCAGCGACAGATCGCGCGAGGCCAGAAACGCTTCGTGCACCTTCCGGACGACGGCCGGCTCGCGCTCCAGGTACTCGCGCCGGGTCGCCCAGACAGCGAAGACGAAGGGCAGGCCCGTCCAGTCCTTCCACATCTGGCCCAGGTCGTGCACCTCCAGGCCCAGCCGCGGCCCGTCGTGCAGATTGGCGCGCAGCGCGGCGTCGCCGATCAGCACCGCCGCGTCCGCCTCCTGCATCATCACGCCGAGATCCGGGGGGCACGTGTAGTAGTCCGGCCGCACGCCGATCTTCTCGGCCAGCAGCAGCTGGGCCAGCCGCACGGACGTACGCGAGGTCGAGCCGAGGGCGACCCGGGCACCGTCCAGCTGCTCCAGCGGCTTCTGCGAGACGATCACGCAGGACATCACCGGGCCGTCGCAGCCCACCGCGAGGTCGGGGAAGGCGACGAGGTCGTCGGCGGCCCGCAGGTACTCCACGAGGGTGATCGGGGCGATGTCGAGCTCCCCGCGGACCAGCTGCTCGCTGAGCTTCTCCGGCGTGTCCTTGGTGAGGTCCAGATCGAGCAGGGTGCCCGTACGGGCGAGGCCCCAGTAAAGGGGCAGGCAGTTGAGGAACTGGATGTGGCCCACTCGCGGCCGGCTGCGACGGCGGCCGGCGTCGGCTCCCGCGGGTGCGTCTCCGAAGGTTGAATTGTCCACATGCGGAGGCTAGACCTGTGTCCCCGGGGGCAGAGCGGCGGGGCGGCGTATGGACGTTAGTGCCATCGGTTAAACGTGATCTTTGGCTCTTCCGCCTCAGGAGCAGCACATGCTACGCTCAGCGCAAGTTGCAGTTTGGTTTCCCTTGCAGTACAGAGCCTGCGGAGCATGTGACCCCGCAGGCTCTTGTAGTTTCAGACTTCTTTGCAGGTTCTGGAGCAGGGCAACCCTTTGGCCCAAGGAGGGCTTATGGCTACCGGAACCGTCAAGTGGTTCAACGCTGAAAAGGGCTTCGGCTTCATCGCCCAGGACGGCGGCGGCCCGGATGTCTTCGTCCACTACTCGGCGATCAACGCCTCTGGCTTCCGCTCCCTGGAGGAGAACCAGCAGGTGAACTTCGACGTCACGCAGGGCCCGAAGGGTCCGCAGGCGGAGAACGTCACGCCGGTCTAAGTTGCCCGGCCCGGAATTCCTTCCAGGTCGCCCCTAAGCAGTACCCAAGGAGCCTCGCTCCGCCACTTCGGTGGCGAGCGGGGCTCCTGCCTTTTGTTTGCCGCACGGTAAATGTCGGCTGCATGAATTTTCACCGTCGGGTACCTGACACACCCGAATGGCGGGCGCAATACGGAATTGCCGAGGCATTGTGCGCCCGGCCCGTACGCCCTCTCGGCGACGGACCGGGCGCACTGCCGGGACGGCGGAATACCGGTGCGGCACGCCCGTCCGTTCCCTCTGCCGAGCGGCACCTGCTGGGCAGCGGCGACGGACCGGCTGCCGCCCGGCCACGGACCAGCTGGTCCCGGCTGCCGCCCGGCCGGCTACTGATCAGGCAGCCACCCCAGCTGCACCAGGGGCGTGCCCCGCTTGCGGGAGACGAAGTGGGCGCGGCCCGCGGGCAGGGGCTGGGGGCGGGTGGTGCCGAGGATGTCCCCTTCCTGTGGATCGCCGGAGAGGATCAGGCCCTGGGCTCCGAGCTCCTTGATGCGCTGGAGGAAGGGCTCGAACAGGGCGCGCGAGACCCCGGCGGTGGTGCGGGCGATGAGGAAGTGGATACCGGCGTCGCGGGCGAAGGGGAGGTGGTCGGTGAGGACGGCCAGCGGGTTGCCGGCGGACGAGGTGACCAGGTCGTAATCGTCGATGATCACGAAGAAGCGGGGGCCGGTCCACCAGCTGCGGTCTCGGAGCTGCTGAGGAGTGACCTCCGGGCCCGGCCGGCGGCGTTCCATGAGGCCGGCAAGGGCCTCCATGTGACCGGTGAGCGCCGCATCGGTGGCGGCGTATTCGAGGAGATGGCCGGAGGAGACCGCGCCGAGCAGGGAGCGGCGGTAGTCACCGACGACGATCTTCGCCTCATCCGACGTGTACCGCTCGGAGATCTTGTGGGCGAGGTGGCGCAGGGCCGCGGTCTTGCCGGATTCGCTTTCGCCGAAGACCAGCAGAAAGGGATCGGTCTCGAAGTCGACATGGACCGGTTCGAGACGGGTCTCGTCGATACCGATGGGGATGCCGCGGTCCGGGTGGGCGGATCCCTTGGGGAGATGGCCGGCGGGGACCTTACGGGGAAGGAGGCGGACCGCGGGCGCCTGCGGACCCTGCCAGGCGTCCCCGACCGCCCGGACGAAGGCGGCCGTGGCGTCGGCGAGTTCGGTGCCGGCGCCGGCCGCGTCGGTACGCGGGAGGGCCGCCATGAAGTGGAGCTTGGCGGGGGTCTGGCCGCGGCCGGGGACGCCAGGGGGAACATTGGCGGCGGCCTTGCGGTCGAATTCGGAGTCGAAGGGGTCCGCGAGACGCAGTTCAAGGCGCCCGAGCAACTGGTCCTTGAGGGCGGCGCGCACCTCCATGTGCCGGGAGGCGGTGAGGACGACATGGATGCCGAAGCCGAGGCCACGGGCGGCGAGGTCGGTGACGACCGGTTCGAGCAGTTCGTACGCGTCCTTGAAGGGGCCCCAGCCGTCGATGAGGAGAAAGACGTCGCCCCAGGGCTGGTCGGGGAAAGCACCCTCGGCGCGCCGGCGGCGGTAGGTGGCGATGGTGTCGATGCCGTGGTCGCGGAAGAACTCTTCCCGCTGGGCCAGGATGCCCGCCACCTCCGCGACGGTACGGCGGATGCGCTCGGGGTCGAGGCGGGAGGCGACGGAGCCGACGTGCGGGAGATCCGCCATCGAGCTCAGCGCGCCGCCGCCGAAGTCGAGTCCGTAGAACTGGACCTCACGGGCGGTGTGGGTGAGCGCGAACGCGCCGATGAGGGTGCGCAGCAGGGTGGACTTTCCGGACTGCGGGCCGCCGACGACCAGCAGATGCCCCGTGGCTCCGGAGAAGTCGTGCAGGAGGATTTCGCGGCGCTGCTCGAAGGGCTTGTCGACCAGGCCGAGGGGAACGGTCAACCCGCCGGTGGCGCGCGGGGACCCGGCGTGCAGGCCGCGTTCGGGCGTGGTCACCAGGGCGGGCAGCAACTGGTCGAGAGCGGGGGCCTTGTCCAGGGGCGGGAGCCAGACCTGGTGGGCGGCGGGGCCCTGGCCTTCCAGACGGCCGACGATCACGTCCAGGACGGTGTCGGCGAGCCCGTCGCCCGGTGCGGGCCCGGTGCCCGTGCCCAGGGCGGTGTCCGGCTCCGGGGCGGCCTCGGCGAGCGGGACGGGCGGGGCCTGGAAAAGGGCGGCGGTCCGCTGGACGGGGCGCGGGCCCTCGTCCGTGGCGGCGGCGCCCGGGAGAGCGGGGCCGGAGACGTATGCGGCCTTGAAGCGCGTCATCTCGTCCGTGCCGAACTTGAGGTAGCCCGAGCCGGGGACGGAGGGGAGGTGATAGGCGTCGGGGACGCCCAGGGCAACACGGGATTCGGCGCCGGAGAAGGTGCGCAGGCCGATGCGGTACGAGAGGTAGGTGTCCAGGCCGCGCAGCCGGCCTTCCTCCAGGCGCTGGGAGGCCAGGAGCAGATGGGCCCCCAGGGAGCGGCCGATGCGGCCGATCTGGATGAACATCTCGATGAAGTCGGGCTTCGCGGTCAGCAGTTCGCTGAACTCGTCGATGACGATGACGAGTGAGGAGAGCGGGTCCAGCGCCTGTCCGGCGGCGCGGGCCTTCTCGTAGTCGTGGATGTTGGCGAAGTTCCCCGCCTGGCGCAGGAGTTCCTGGCGGCGCTGGAGTTCACCGCGGAGGGAGTCGCCCATCCGGTCGACCAGGGAGAGGTCGTCGGCGAGGTTGGTGATGACCGCGGCGACATGCGGAAGAGCCGACATCCCGGCGAAGGTGGCGCCGCCCTTGAAGTCCGCCAGCACGAAGTTCAGGGTCTCCGAGGAGTGGGTGACGGCCAGGCCCAGGACGAGGGTGCGCAGGAGTTCGGACTTTCCGGACCCGGTGGCGCCGACGCACAGGCCGTGCGGGCCCATGCCGTTCTGCGCGGCCTCCTTGAGGTCGAGCATGACCGGCCGTCCGGCCTCGTCGATGCCGAGCGGCACCCGGAGGCGTTCGGCCTGGGAGCGGGGGCGCCAGGTGCGGGCGGTGTCCACCGAGGCGGGGTCGCCGAGGTCGAGCAGATCGGTGAAGTCGAGATTGGCGAGCAGCGGCTCGTCGTCATCGGTGCCCTCGATCCGTAACGGGGCGAGCCGGCGGGCGAGCGTGTCGGCGCGTTCGGGGGAGAGCGTGTCGGGGGTGCCGTCGTAGACGGAGACGGCGGATTCCAGACGGAGGCGGGCCGGATGGACCTGGACGGACAGGCCGCCGCGCGGTTCGCCGAGTTCCCCCGGGACGACCTCGACGACGGTGACGCCCTGCAGCCCCTCGGGAGCGGCGAAGGCGGAGTCCGGGGGGACCATTCCGCCGTCCAGGACGACCACGAGGTGCGGCCGGTCCAGCAGCGGCGGTGCGTCCCGGCTGAAGCGCGGGCGGTCGGCCAGCTGGTCGCCCAGGAGGGTTTCGAGTTCGGCGAGGTCGTCGCCGAAGAGGCGCTTGGTGCCGGCCCCGTCCACAGACTGGGGAAGCTGGGCGTGCGGCAGCCACTTGGTCCAGTCCCACCGGGCGAGGGCACCGGGGGACGCGACCACGGCGACCATGAGGTCCTGTGGCGAGTGCAGCGTGACGAGTTGGCCGATCAGGGCCCGTGCGGCGCCCTGGGCGGACTCCGGGTCGCCGGAGACGGTGAGGTGGTAGAAGGCGCGCATCGAGACCGCGACCGGCATGTGCCGCAGCGAGCCGTGGGCGGTGAGGAAGCGCTGCATGACCCCCGCGGTGAGCGGTTCGAGCTCGTCGACGGGCGCGGTGTCGGGAGCGATGAGCGGGGTGGCGAGCTGCTGGGTGCCCAGGCCGATACGGGCCTGGCCGAAGTCGGCGTCACCGATCCGCCGTTCCCAGACCCGGCGGCCTTCGGCGACCACCGCCCACAGCTGGTCGGGAGCGGGATGGAGGTAGTGCTGGGCGTTGCGCTGCGACGCTGCCGTACGGCGGATCCGGCGCCGGGTCTGCGCCAGATACTTCAGGTAGTCACGGCGACTTTGCGCCATCTCTCCCTGGGTGCCCCGGCGGTAGCGGACGACCTGTGCGATCACCATGCCGAGCGTCGAGGCAAGCATCAGCGCACCCATGATGCGCATGAAGCCGGGCATGCCCGGCATGAAGAAGAACACCACCGACGAGCCCATGCCGATCATCGGCAGGAGCTGCATCAGCACGCCCTCCTGCTGGCCACGCGGGAGTTCCGGCGGCGATTCGAGGCGTAACTCGTCCGTGGGGACCACGGGCGGCAGCGCCCGCGGCGGACGCTTGACGACAATCTGGCTCACCGCGCACCCATCCCTCGGCGCGGAAGGGAAATCTCCGTACCGCTCACCCCCCTGGCGACGGCGCCTTCCGCATCGGACGATCCTACTGCCGACTAATGTGGCCGATGGGGAAGGATCATGTGTCACGGCCGGCCGGGCGCAGGACCGGGTGGCGGACAGGGGGAAGAAGTGCGAACGAGCGTGGGGACCGGTTTCCGCAGGGTGACCGTGGTCGCGCCCGACAGCCGTATCGATGTGGCACTGCCCGAGAACATCGCCGTCTCCGACGTCTATCCGGAAGTACTGCGGCTGACCCGGCAGACCCAGCCCGCGGACGCGCCGACCGGCTACTACCTCTTCCGGAGCGACGGCAGCGCGCTGGACAGTTCCCGCTCGCTCGCCGACCAGCGGGTCGTCGACGGCGAGATGCTGCACTTACGGCCCTTCGCGCAGTCCCTGCCGCCGGCCGTCTACGACGAGGTGTCCGACGCCGTGGCCTCCGCCGTCGCCCGGGACCGCCGCCTGTGGAGCGACGGCATGCTGCGCGGCGCCGGCCTGGTGGGGGTGGGCGTGCTGCTCGCCCTCGTGGGGTTCGTGCTGTGGTGCGCCGATCCCTTACGTCACGACATGCACGGCCTGCCCGGCGTGATCGCCGCCGTCGCGGGGCTGCTGGCGGCCGCGTTCGCCGGTGTCCGCGCCCGGGTCTACCGCGACCAGCCGTCGGCCGTGGCGCTGGGCCTGGGAGCGTTACCTGCCGTCTGGTGCGCGGGCTCGGGGATCGTCGGCCCCGACGCCGGCCAGGGGGCCGGACGGCTGCAATTCCTGCTGGGCTGCATCGCCGCGCTCGTCGTGTCCGTCGCGCTGGTCGCGCTGTCGCCGCAGGGCGATGCCCCGTTCATCGGGGCCACGTTCGTGACGGCCGCCGGCACCCTCTCGTCCTTCCTCGCCCTCATCGCCGAGGCCCCGGCCGCCCGGGCCGCGGCCGTCTGCCTCCCGGTGGCCATCGGCCTGATGGCCTTTCTTCCCGCCCTCGCCACGCGTCTGGCCAGGCTCCCCATCGGCTACGCCACACCGCGCAGCCTGGCCGAGCGGGAGGCGGAAGCGGGCCCGGGCGGGGCGATGTCCGCCGAAGACCTCGTGGACATGGACGGCATCGCCGCACAGGCGCGCCGCGGCCATGAACTGCTGCTGGGGCTGCTGGGCGGCTGCTGTGCGGTGGTCATCGCGGCCGCTGCCGTGCTCGGTCCGTCGGAATCGGCATGGGGACGTCTGCTGACCCTCGCCGCCGGCCTCGCCACGCTGCTGCGCGCCCGGCTCTTCCGCTACACCGCGCAGGTGGCCTGCGTGATCATCGCGGGGTTCGGGGCGCTGGCCCTGCTCGTCCTGGGGATGGCCCTCGCTCCGCCGGCCGGCGCGCTCACCGACTTCGCCGCGGGCGACCGTGCCCAGCTCGACCTCCGCACCCTCTGGCTGGCACTCGCTCTGGCGGGCGGGGTGGCGCTGGTGACCCTGGTGGCGCTGACCGTGCCGAAGCGGGGGCTCACGCCCTTCTGGGGGCGCGCTCTCGATCTCACCGACGGACTGCTCCTGCTGTCCCTGATGCCGCTGTGTCTGGCGGTCCTGGACCTGTACGGCCGGGCACGCAGCATGACCAGCGGGTGACGCGACGCGTCGGCAAGGACGGTCGTGGCCGCACGCACACACGGCCGGCACTCGGGTAACGGTCTCAGGGGGAACTCAGCACCATGGCATCACGGCGGGACGAGCTCAACGGCTACACCTTCGCCAAGAAACGACTCGTGGCGGCCTTCCTGCAGCCCTCCCCGGACCGTACCGACGAGGGTGCCCCGCATCCGCTGCGTGCCGTGCTTCCCGGCCTGGTCATCGCCGCGCTCGTGCTCGCGGGCTTCGGCGCCTGGGGCATGTTCCGGCCGCAGGCCCCCAAGGGCTGGAACACGCCGGGCGCACACGTCCTCCTGGGCAGCCAGTCGGCCACCCTCTACGTCGTGCTCACCACGGACGGCAAGCCGCAGCTCCACCCCGTCCTCAACATGGCCTCCGCCCGGCTGCTGCTGAAGACCGAACAGTTCGACGTCCTCAAGGTCGATGAGCACGAACTCGACAGCGGGAAGATCCCGCACGGACCGACCCTGGGCATCCCGTACGCCCCCGACCGCATCCCCGAGGCCCCGGAAGCGCAGAAGAGCAAGCGCTGGGCGGTGTGCGAGCAGCCTGGCAGCAACGGCAAAGCCGTACAGAAGGCCACGTTCCTCTTCGCCGCCCGCGACGAGCACAAGGTGGAGGGACCGGGCCGGCTGCGCGGCGGCCAGGTGCTCTACGTCCAGGAAACCGGCGCGTCCGGCGCCCGCTATCTGATCGGCCCCCAGGGCACCAAGTACCGCATCGACGGCGGCAGTTCCGGCAAGGAATCCGAACTGCTGCTGCGTGCGCTGGTGGGGAGCCGGCCGCCGCAGCAGGTCACCAAGGACTGGCTGGCCACGTTCCACGACGGCACGCCGATCGGCTTCCCCTCCCTTCCGCGGTCCGTCGGGCGGCGGGCCGGCATCAAGGGCCTGGACCCCCGAGACGACCGGGTCGGCATGGTGCTCCGCGCCACGACGGGCTCCGGAGCACAGCAGTACGTCGTGCTGCCCGGCGAGGTCCGGCCGGTGTCGGACTTCGTCGCACGGCTGCTGCTCTTCTCCCCGCAGACCGGCCGGCTCCAGCAGCACAACGAGCCGACGGAGGTGAACGCGCAGTCCTTCACCCCGAAGGGCGGGAACCTCTTCGCGGAGAAGAAGTGGCCGCAGCCGGCCGCCGCGCAGGCCAACACCGCTGCGGCACCGGGCCGACGGGACACGGTCTGCAGCGTGCTGCGCACCGTGTCCCCGTCCGGCGGCACCCAGCTCAGCACCTGGGCCGGGACGGACTATCCCCAGCCGGTCGTCAACGGCGGGACCAGCGCCTATGTGACGCCCGGAACCGGGCTGTTCTACCAGCAGATCCAGGCCGGAGACGGGACATCGGGAGGGCGCTTCCTGGTGACGGACACCGGCCTGCGGTACGGCGTACAGACGAACAACGACAGCAGCACCAAGCCCTCCGGCATCGGTGCGGACGCCAAGGACACCGGGCAGAGCCGGGGCGCGCCGCAGCAGGAGACGTACCGGGCGCAAATGCTGCTCGGTTACAAGGGACTCAAGCCCGTGCGTGTCCCGGCGAACTGGTCGCAGTTCCTGCCGATGGGCCCTCGGCTGGACACCAACGCCGCACGGCAGCCCCAGGGCTCGTAGGGAAACGGAGTCACCACGGTGCGGAGGAAGACAACCGCGGCCTGGGGCACGGGCGCGCTGCTCGTGGCGCTGGCCGCCGCCCCTGCGACGGCGGCAGGACCGGAGGGCACCACTCCGGTCCCGGAAGGCAACGGCGCCTGCACCTTCCCCATGAAGCAGCAGATCAAGGAGCGGCCGTGGGCCCTGCAGCGGATCGTCTTCGACCGCCTGTGGCAGAGCACCAAGGGCCGTGACGAAGACGGCCGGCCGGTCCGGGTCGCGGTGATCGACACGGGCGTCGACCGCACCAACCCGCAGCTCACCGACGCCGTCGAGGCCACGTCCGGCCGGGACTTCCTCGGCAAGGGCGACGACGCGGATCCCAAGGCGCCCAAGGACGGCACCTACGATCCGGTCGGCCACGGCACCAAGGTCGCGGGCATCATCGCGGCCCGCCCGCGCCCCGGCACCGGCTTCGTCGGCCTGGCCCCCGAGGCGACCGTCATCCCCCTCCGTCAGAACGACGAGAAGGGCACCGGAAACGTCGGCACGCTGACCGCGGCCATCCAAGCGGCCGTGGCCGCGAAGGCCGACATCATCAATATCTCCCAGGACACAACACAGCCCGTCCCTGCGGACTCCCGCCTCGCCCAGGCGGTCCGCGAGGCACGGCGCAAGAACATCGTCGTGGTGGCCTCCGCCGGCAACGACGGCTTCGACGGCCGCCTCAAGAAGACCTACCCGGCGTCGTACCCGGGCGTCCTGGCCGTCGCCTCCTCCGACCGCAACAACGAGCGCGCCGCCTTCTCCCAGAGCGGCGACTTCATCGGCGTCGCCGCTCCCGGGGTGGACATGGTCTCCACCGTCCCCAAGGGCGGCCAGTGCGTCGACAACGGCACCAGCTTCTCGGCTCCTTATGCCGCCGGTATCGCGGCCCTCCTGCGGGCCAAGCACCGCGACTGGAAGGAGTACCAGATCGTCGCCCAGATCGAGCAGACCGCCGAGCGCTCCGTCAACGGCCGCGACAGCTTCGTGGGCTGGGGCGTCGTCGATCCCGTACGCGCCCTGACCGAGGACGACCACCCCCTCGACCACGCGAGCGCGGACGACGGCCCGCCCCGGGCCGCTCCCCCGGACCCGGTCACCCCGGTGGACGGTGAGACTCCGCAGGACCGGAGGGAGCGATATGCGACATACGGAGTGGGGGCAGGGGGCGTTGCGGTCGCGGTCATCGTGGGAGTGGCGGTCGTCCGACGGGACATTCGCCGCCACGCGGCAGCTTCCGCGGCGCCCTCTGCGCCCGCCGCGGGACAAGTCAATGAGTAGCCGTACTCAGGTTTCACCGGAATAAGACCACATGACCGGGAAAACCGGCTGCCGCTGCCTTCGCCCCGGGCTCGCGGTGAAGGCACGCGCCATTGGCGAATTCTGAACGGTACCGGCCAAACACCACCGTTCGTTGTCAGAGGTGGTGACTACAGTGACTCCTGAAGTTTCTGACTTACGGGTCTGACTTACGGGGGAGTCACTATGGGGTCCGACGCGAACACAGGCGTGCAGGTGAACGGCGCGGGCACCGGCGCCGGAGGCGGGTCGTTCGAGGTCGATCCCGAGGAGCTGAAGAAGCTGAAACAGCGCGTGGACGACCTGCTGGACCAGCTCAAGGGATCAAATGCGGATCACCGCGCGATCGGCCATCGCAAGATCCCTCCGTCTTCCTTCGGCCAGGGATTCGTCGAGGCGCAGGGCATCGCGGACACCTACGAAAAAGTATTGTCCCAACTCGAAACTTTCTCCAAAGCGTTCGGCGACCAGATCGAGGCGCTGAGCCTCGGAACCGAGTTCATCGGCCGGGACTACGAAGCGGTGGATGCCGACGTCCGGAACCGCCTGGCCGCGATCCAACGTCGTACCCAAGGCCTCTACAAGGCACCACAGCCCCCGCACCAGCCCGCCGGCACCACCGGTCCGGAACTGGGCGACGGCCGGTCCGCGGGCTCCGACGGCATCTGAGGCAAGGGGGGAACGGACATGGCAGGCAACACCGTCGACTTAGGCATTCAGGGTTGCACCAACTTCGAGCAAGCGTCCCATCAGACGCTCTACGACATGGTGGCCGACGCCGATCACCTGCACATCATCGTGATGGGATCCGACCTGGTCGACGCAGGCAAAGAGATCGCCAGAATCACCCACGACCTCGAGGCATACGCCCGGCAGACCCAGGCCCACTGGAAAGGCGAGGGCGCCCAGGCTTTCGACGACTGGACCAGGGAAACCGCCAGGGAAAGCCGCAAACTGGGCCACTACGCCAAAAACACCGGCGAAGCAATGGTCGATGCCGCAACCGCACTGGGCCAGGCCAAACTGATGCCCAAGCCTCCCGAACTGCGGAATTTCGTGGAGACGGACCCCGGAAAGGCGAACGGGGTCACCGCCCTCACCAAAGACCCGGACAGGGAAGCTGCCATCGGCGAGATGAGCCGGCTGGCGTCCTACTACCGGACGGCCCAGGAGAAAATCGCGCAGCAGGAGGCGCCCAACTTCCGGCCGGCTTCTGGGTTTGTGCCGGAGCCCTGGGACGATGGCCTTGATACGAGTTATGTTCTGGACCAGCCCATGGCCAGTCGAAATGCGGACGCCAGAGGCAGTGCAGGGGCCACTACTCCTTCGTCAAGCGATAGCCGCGGAGAGCACCACGCAGGAACTGCCCAGCCGGTCACGGGTGGCCAGCGGGTCCAACAGGTGAGTACGTCCGTCGACTCCACTGCACCCGTCACCACAGCCGATGCGGCACCGCCTCACGGGGATACCACCCGCTCTCAGCCCGGCAGTTTCCCCGACTCTCAAAGTACCAACGTGCCCAGCACCGTGCCCCCTGCCGGGGGTAGGAAAGCGCCTATCGGGCGTGACGGCACGACGAGAGGCTCGCAACCAGTAACTGGAGGCCCGGGCAGGGTGCAGCAAAAGCCCCGCAGCACCACGGGCGACGGCATCATCGGGGGCAATGCCCAACGCGGCGGAACCGCCACTGGGCGTGCCCGGTTGCCAGGAGGGGCCGTCATCGGGGAGGAGCGCGGCGCGATCACGCCCCGGCCTGTCCAGGGCGGAGGGAATCCTCCAGGCGGTAGAGGCGTTACACCACAAGACGGAATGGGAAACTCCGGTCAGCGCCCTCTCCCCCCGCCTGGAGAGGCCTTTGGAAAAGCTCGTGGATCCGTCATGGGCGAGGAACGTGGTTCGCATGCTCGCGGCCTCACGGGCGGCGGCATCCCGGGAGGTACAGGGAACGGTGTAAGCCAAGGCATGCGAGGCGGTTCTGGACGTCGTCTGGCATACGAGCCCGGTGGAACCGTGGGCACAGGGCCCGGCGAAGCAGTGGCAGGAGGTGAGCAGCGCTCCGGGCTGCACCGCTCCCTGCCCGGTAATAGCAGCTCAGGAGGCATCGCCGAAGGTGCCGCCGCCGGACCCTCCACGACGGGGCGCATTTCTGAGCCAGGCGGGAAAAGCGGACGAGCAGAGGCCTCTCGTCTCCGGGCAGGTGACTTCACGTCCGGCGGATCGGGACTGACGCGAAGCAACGCCTCCGGCGGCACGCTCCCCCTGGCCGGAGCCCCGTCCCACCAGGGCAAGAGGCGCCCCTCCACGCAGCGGCCGAGCTATCTCCAGGAAGAAGAAGAGATGTGGACGGCGCAGGGCCCAGCAGTTGTTCCCCCAGTGATCGAGTAGCCCTGGCGTGATTCGGCAATGGGAAGGAGGACACGCACCGTGACTCGTGCGGAAATTCGTGTGCAGTGGAAGGGCCAGCTGCCGACTACTGCGGTGTTATGCCTCACGGCACTGTGCCTGGGCTCGTTCGCACCCGCAGCCGCTGCGGAGGACAAAAGATCCCACCAGTGGTACCTGGACGCAATGCAGGCCGAACGGATGTGGCAGAGCAGCACGGGAGTAGGCGTCACCGTTGCTGTGATCGACAGTGGCGTCGACAGCTCCGTACCCGAACTGAACGGTCAAGTGCTGCCGGGCAAGGACTTCTCAGGCGAGGAGCGCGGCGCACACTACGACGGTGAGGGCCATGGGACGGGCGTGGCCGTGGTCATCGCCGGCAAACGGAGCGGGCCGAACGCCTGGGGACTGGCACCCGGGTCAAAGGTGCTCCCCATCAGAGCCCAGGGGGCGAACGGGATCCTCAGCATGGCGAATTCCATCCGCTACGCAGCGGATCAGGGAGCAAAGGTCATCAACATCTCCCGCGCCGGGCCTGCTGGAAAAGCAGCGAAAGATGCGCTCCAACCGGCGGTTGACTATGCGAACAAGAAGGGGAGCCTGATCTTCGCCGGCACAGGGAACAACGGCGCCAAAGGCAACGCTCCCGTCTATCCCTCAAGTCTCCCTGGAGTTGTCGGCGTCGGGGCAGTGGACAAGTCCCTGAAGGCAGCGAAGTTCTCCGTCCATGGGCCCCAGGTAACACTGGCAGCGCCTGGGGTCAGCATTCCAACTCGCTGCACAAAGGAACTTCTGGGCTGCACAGCGGACGGCACCACCCAAGCCACCGCCATCGCCTCGGCCTCCGCCGCCCTGATCTGGTCCGCCCACCCCACCTGGACGAACAACCAGGTCCTGCGGGTCATGATGGAGACCGCCGGCAAGCCGGAGGACGGCAAGGTCCCGAGCGAATACCTCGGCTACGGCATCGTCCGCCCCCGGAAGGTGCTCCTGGACAAGGAGGGCGACCCCGGCCCCGCCGACATCAACCCGCTGCTTGCCGCCCGCGGAACCACCGCACCGCCCAAGACCCCGCAGTCGAGGGCGGACAACTCAGCAGCCGACGCCGCGCATAAACCGGCCGACCGCCCGGACAGCTCACTGCCCTGGCCCCTCACTGCCGGACTGGCCGCAGCAGTCGCGGCCCTGGCAGCCGGCGGACTGATCATCGTCCGGCGACGGCGGACGTGATGACGGACCTATCGGCGGACGTAACGGCCGACGAACACCGCAGAACAACCAGAACTCCGGCTGCCCACGCCACGAGCAGCCGGCGCAGAAACCGCATCTCTCGAGATACGGCCAACAACCCGAGCTGAAAACCAAGACCTCTCACTCAGCTCTTCTGTAACCCACTCATGGGGGAAGGTGGATCATGGCAGGGAATACCGCACTTACCTATGCGGAGATCGAAAAGCTCAAGAACGAGATCCAGAGCGGCAGTCAGGCGATGTCGTCCCAGCTGCGGACGCTGGTCAACGCCATCTCCGCCGTCGAGTCGGCGTGGACCGGCCAGGGCGCCAGCGCCTTCAAGCAGGCCCAGAACGCCCTCAACGAGGACCACGCCGCCCTGCGCCGCATGCTCGACGGCATCAACGACGCGATCGCCCAGACCGGCACCACCAGCCAGTCCAACGACTCCGAGGTGCTTTCCAGCTTCCGCGGCATCGACGTCAACGGCGGCGCCCCCGGCGGCCAGCTCAACACCGGCTCCACCAGCGGCATCAGCAACTACTGAACACCCGCGCCTGCACCTGTGCTTACGCCTGAGGAGCAGGCCTCCAGGTAAAGCGACATCCACCGATCAGCCACCAGCAGTGGGGGAGAAATGGCCGGCGACGAGAACCTTCGGGTGACATACGGCGCGGTAGAGCAGACCGCCGCCGACATCGAGCGTTCCGCCAAGGAACTGCAAGCCGAACTCGACAGGATCTGGAGCGCGGTCAAGCGCGTCTCCAACTCCTGGGAAGGCGAGGCCCACCAGGCCTTCCAGGCCGCGGAACGGCAGTGGAACAGCCGCGCGAGCCACATCCAGAGCACCCTGCACGAGGTCGCAACCAAGATCCGTTCGGGCAGTGCGGACTACCGGGCGACGGACCGCCGGGCTGCCGGGTTCTTCCAGTAGCGATCGGCAGCCCAGGTGACTTGGGGTGGGCGTGCAGCGAATGTACGCCCACCCCAATAGCGCTGGGAGAGTTCGAGAGCCGGCACGGAGAAGTCCCCTCGGGCATAGATGGTCAGCGCGGCAGTAGCGCTCACGGCTCATAAGTAGCCGTACTCAGGCCCCGCATGGTCCATCGCCGTAGGATTTCCAGCCGTATACCAGCGAGGATGACGGGGGACGCTGTGTCTTGGGACGAAGAATGGGCCGCGCTCAAGCGGGAGGCCGGCGAAGGGCGCGGATTACGGCTCGCGAGCGCCGGCGGAGGCGGTTCGGATGGCGGCTCCGGGGACTTGAAGTCCAAGCGATCCGTGTGGACCACGGCGGGGCGCGAGGTCCAGTCGTTACGCGGCGACATCAAAAAGGCCCTGGCGAAGCTGGAACAGGAGCAGCAGGGTCTGGGCACCGGCGGCAGTGGCGTGCAGAGCGCTGCGGCACAGCAGGATGTCTACCGCTCCTGGAAGCGGTACCTGGAGGCCCTGAGCGGCCGGTGCGGCGCCGTCCAGGCTCGGATGGAGAAGGCGGGCGGCGAGCTGTACGGGAACGACGCAGCCGTCAAGGGCTCGTTCAGCAAGCTCTCCCAGCAGTACGCGGACACCCCCGCCGTCGGTGGCCGGCAGCAGGGGAAGTGACCCGAGCCATGGACTACTCGACGCTCAAGAACCTCAAGACATCCGAGTTCGAGGACGCCGCGGACGGATATCGCGCCGCCAGCCATATGGCGAGTTCAGCCAAGGACGCGCTTGAGCAGCGCATCAACGTCAAGTTACGGGAGTCGCTCTCCGGCGAGGCAGCGGAGGCCGCTCTCACGCAACTCCGCTCGCTGGCACAGGACTTCCACTACACCCAGGTGGAGTGCGGCGTCATCAGCACCGCGCTCAACGCCCTTGCCGCCGACCTGCAAACCGCCAAGAAGAAGCTCGATGCGGCGGTGGCGGATGCGGAGGGCGAGAAATTCACTGTGGGAAACGACGGCTCGGTCACCTACCCGGCAGCGGGTGACGAGTACCGGGGCAAGACCCCGCCGGGTGGCACGGCGAACGGCGTCACGGACGAGACAGCCAAGGCGCTCAACCGGCAGGCGGCCAACTTCGACCCCAACCCCCACTTCGCGCGGGCACAGGCCTACGCCGACCGCATCACCGCAGCCCTCGAAGAGGCCACAACGGCCGACGAGAAGTGGGCTCCCAAACTGCGCAGACTCAAGGCTGACGACGACCTGACGGTATCGGCCGCGGACTGGGTCGACGCCAAGAAGGACACGGGTGGTGTAAGCGACGGCGCCGAGCGCTATCTGGACAGCGTCAAGGAACCGCCCCAGCACGGCGCCCCGGAGGACAACGCGGAGTGGTGGAAACACCTGTCCGCGGATGAACGGGACGCCTACATTTCCCTGCATCCCGCGAGCATCGGAGCGATGAACGGCCTGCCCGCCGATGCTCGCGACGAGGCCAACCGTACGGTCCTCGCGGAGACGCGTGGCCAGTACGAGGTAAGGCTGGCTGCGCTCACCAAAGCGGAGCCACCCGAGTTCGAGAGCGTCGGGGCCCGCGGCGACATGAAATACAGCCAGAAGTGGCTGGACTGGCATCACGAGAAGGAGCGCCTGGAGGGGAAGCTGAAGGGAATGCGGGCCATTCAGGACCGCTTTGACCGGACCGGCCACGACGATCTCCCCGAGGCCTACCTCCTGGGGTTCGACCCCGATGGCGAGGGCAACGGAAGAGTGATTCTCGCCAACGGAAATCCTGACACAGCTCACCACACCGCTATATACGTCCCTGGCACCAAGTCGGACATCGCCACCATCGGCGAGGACGATGGCGACACACCTTCGGACCTCAAACGCAGCGAGTACCTTTGGGGCGAGAGCAACAAGCTCGCCCCGGGGAAGAAGATCTCCACCATCACCTGGCTCGATTACGACGCCCCGGACGGTATCTTCACGGAGGCCACGCAGGACAAGTTCGCGGAAAAGGGTGCGCCAAGACTGCTCGATTACCTCGAAGGCAACAGATCGGCCCATCAGTACGCGACCGGCAGCCACGGCCACACCACTGTCATGGGGCACAGCTACGGCAGCACGCTGATCGGCGATACGGCCAAGACCGCGAGCTGGAATGGGGCTTCGATACCTGCAGACGACGTCATGGTCGCCGGCAGCCCCGGCATGCAGGCGGCCCACGCCGCGGACCTCGGTATCGAACCCAAGCACATGTGGGCGATGGGTGGTGATTGGAGTGACTTGTTCGTCCGCGAGGGTGGTAAGAATGTCGGCCTCGGTGGCGACCGGACCATCCCCACTGATGTGGAATTCGGCGGAAACATCATGAAGAGCGATGCAGGAGATCATGGCGCTTTTTGGGACAAGGGATCAGTTAGCTTGAAGAACCAGGCAGCCGTCATCACCGGACAGTATCAAATGGTGGATTATGACTAGGCGAATTCCACGAACAATACAGGCACTCTTGACGTGCATGCTGATGGCAGGATGTTCACAAATGAATAAAGATGATCCAAAAGTGCGAAGCGCCGAGGAAAATAAGGAGAGCACGAAGAGGGCTTCCAGCGAAATCTTGGGTCTCATCGCCTTGAAGGGGAAGCTGGCAGAGTCGGGGCCGTTCACCATGCCGTGCTCGGGGTACTCGGGGGGCGTGTACAGGGATCACCACCCCTGGAGCCTGTACGACGTTCCGATCGACGACATGAAGGAAGCCATGGATCGACTGAGAAAAGGGCTTCCCAGGAAGGGCTGGAAGATCGTCAAGGACGGCTTTGACGGTAGCCCATCAAAAGCTCCGCAGATCGTAGCGAACTCCAAGGGTGAAGAATTCTCCGTCGACATCAGGCTACACGACCAGCGAAAGTATGGAAAAGACCCCTCTTTCATCGAAGTCACACTCGAATCCGCTTGCTTCAAGACCGAGAAGCCCGACTAAGGGTTGCCCCCGGACGGCCGCGTCGACGAGGGCCCATGACTGTGCCGACTTGCGATGGAGTATCGACACCAGGCCAGCCACTGTCGGGCAGTGCCCATGACGAAGTGATCACGGAAAGTGCTCACATGACAACATGGAGCGGCCTACCTTGGGCAAGATGAGCGAGGACATGCCCCCGCAGAAGCCCTGCCCCGACTGTGGCGGCCAAGGCACCGTGGAGTGGGAGACGCCGATGGGCGATGCGGTCACCACGCAGTGTTCCGGGTGCGGTGGCACCGGAACCGTCCTGGCGTAGAGGAGGCGGAGGCAGGCGTGGCGGCCTTCGAGAGGAACGGCAAGCCGGTCGGCCTGGACGCGCAGTACGTCGACCGGCTTCCGTGCGCGACCTGCGGGATACGGTCGATGAAACTGCCCGGTCAGCAGGGCGGGTTGTGCATCCCCTGCTATGCGGATGAGTGCGCGACCGCGGGGCGCCGCGCGGCGACGGCCGGCGCGTGGGTGGCGGCCAGCTTTGTGGGCGACCCCTGCCTGGCGTGCGGGTCGCGGTCCGTGGACGCCAATGGGTGGGCGTTCTGGTGCAACTCGTGTGAGATGCAGACGGCTGTGGCCCTGCCCCCGACGTAAGAGCGGAGCCCGTGCGGACGAGGGGCAGGGCGATGTTGCCGGACGCGCCCTCAGACGCCGAGCGAGTCGGCTTTGACGGCCGTGACGAAGCGCCTCCAGGCGACGGCGCGGACGATAAGGGCCGGGCCTTCGGGCACCTTGGAGTCCCGTACGGGGACGAGGCCGGGGAAGTCGTCGGCGACCTCCAGACATTCGCCGCCGTCACCATTGCTGTAGCTGCTCTTCCGCCAACATGCGGCACTCAAGTCAAGGGTTTTGCTGGCCATTTCGATAATCCTCAGCCGCTTCTTCGATGATGGCGAGGGACGCCTCCGGTGGCAGTGCGGCGGCCCTGAGACGATCGTATGCCTTCCGGTACTGCTGCACGAGGGCCGGATCGTCGAAGGTCTGGCCGTGGTAGGGCCCCTCCGTGTACATCAGCGGCGGTTCGTCATCGAACTCCATGAACATGAGCGACAGTTCCATGAAGGGGCGAGTCGGGGCATTACACGGCAGGATCTGTGGAAAGACGCGCCGACGCCGCACTAAGCCGGCGATCTGGTCGAGCTGTTCGGCCATCTCCGAAGGCGCCAGAAGCGGGTCCGCGCCTCGCACCAGAGACTCATGGAGGATGACCCAGTACTCCAGCTTCTTCGGAGCGTCGAAGAGCTTGGCCCGCTGCAACCGGGCCCGGACCTTCACCTCGACCTCCTCCGGCAGGTCGAGGGGGTGCGTGGAGTGGATGACCGCCCGCGCGTACGCCCCGGTCTGCAGCAGACCGGGGATGAGCGCATTGCTCCACCGTTCGATGACCCGAGCCCGCGTCTCCGCCTCCGCAATCGGAGCGAAGTACTCGGCGTGCGCACCCCGCCTCGCCTTGCGTACGTCCTCACATCGCCGCTCGAAGAACCCATCGGTCTCCAAGACCCGGTCCACATGCCGAGCCAGTTCCAGCGGCATCCGCCGCGTAGCGCGCTCGATCTCGCTCAGGTAACTCGGCCCGAAGAAGCTGCCGTTGGCCGTCTCCTGGAGAGTCCGGCCCGCCGCCTCCCGCTTCCAGCGCAGCTCGGCGCCGTAGAAGGCGGGGACGCTCGCCGATCCGTCAACGTCTTTGCGTGCAGGCATGGTTCACCGTTCCACGGTTCGCGCAGTGGGGTCCGAACCCCTTCCACGCTACGCCCCGTGACGTCACGCTGTGAGCACTTCGTCACCATGCGCACAGGAAGGCGTACGCCCCATGCCCAGCCACCTCCACCACGACGACGACGTGCAGGACTGCACCGAGCTGCTGCGTAGCGCGCTCAGGGACAACGGGATCACGCTGCCGTCCCTCGGGATCGACCTGCCGGGGTTCGCCGGCAGTTACGCGGTGCCGCTTGTCGCGCTCGGTAACTGCAACACGGCCACCGCCCGCAAGCTGGCCGAGGCGCTTCGTAAGGCGGCGGCCGCGCGATGAGCACGTCTTCCGAGCCCTCTTCCAGGCCGCTCACGCTGGAGCTGCTTGCCCTGCCCAAGGAAGTGCCTGTGCTCCGGCGCACCGTGCGCGAGCACCTGGGCGGGCCGTGCGCCGAGGTACAGCTCTGTGTCAGCGAAATAGTGGGAAATGTGATCCGGCACGTCGGGGAGGGCACCCCGGTCGTCGTCCGCGTCATCGGCGGGGCCGCCGACAGCATCCGGGTGGAGGTCACCGACCCCGACGCGCGGGCGCTGCCCGTGCTGCTGCGGGCGGGCGGCGACGACGAGCGCGGGCGGGGCCTGGCCCTGATGGAGGCCGTCTCGCTGCGGTGGGGGGTGCGGCGGGAGGGCGCCTGCAAGACCGTGTGGTGCGAGGTCGGGCGGCCCTGCGAGGTCAGCCGGGCGTAAAACGCCACGACAACGCACGTCAGACCCCGTGCCACCTCCCCCACAGAGGTGACACGGGGTTCCAGTTTGACGCGCCGGGGGCTCGGGCTCCAGAGCAGGGGTCACCTGCTTTCGTAAAGGCCCGCTATGTCTTTGGCGAAATCGCGCGTGACGGCGGCGCGGCGGAGCTTCAGGGAGGGGGTGAGATGTCCGGTTTCCTCGGTGAAGTCCACCGGGAGGACGGCGAAGCGGCGGATGGATTCGGCCCGGGAGACCAGTTCGTTGGCGTCGTCGACGGCGCGCTGGAGGTCGGCGAGCAGGATCTCGTCGTGGACCAGGCGCTCCAGCGGCAGATCCTGCTTCTTGTTCATCTGGCACCAGTGGGCGAGGCCGTCCGGTTCGAGCGTGATCAAAGCGGTGATGTAGGGGCGGTTGTCGCCGAGGACCAGGCACTGGCCGACGAGGGGGTGCGAGCGGAGGCGGTCCTCCAGGGGGGCCGGGGCGACGTTCTTGCCGCCCGTGGTCACCAGGATCTCCTTCTTGCGGCCGGTGATGGTGAGGTAGCCGTCGGCGTCGAGGGCACCGAGGTCGCCGGTGGCCAGCCAGCCCTGATCGGTGACGGGGCGGGCCGCGCCGAGGGCCGCGTCCCAGTAGCCGGAGAAGACATGGCCGCCACGGACCAGGATCTCGCCGTCCTCGGCGATGCGGACCGCGGTGCCGGGCAGCGGCCAGCCGACCGTGCCGATGCGGGGCCGCAGGGGCGGGGTGACGGTCGTCGCGGCCGTCGTCTCCGTCAGGCCGTAGCCCTCGAAGATCTCGATGCCGGCGCCGGTGTAGAAGGCGGCGAGGCGGTGGCCGAGGGGCGAGCCGCCGCTGAGGATGTAGCGGACCTTGCCGCCTAGGGCCGCGCGGATACGGCGGTAGACGAGCGGGTCGTAGAACTTGCGGGCGGCTTTGAGGGCGACCCCGGGGCCGGAGCCCGTGCCGTGCTCCTTGGCTTCCACCGCCTCGCCGTACGAGCGGGCGATACGGGCCGCGCGGTCGAAGGAGGCGGCGCGGCCCATCTTCTCCGCGGTGGCCCGGCCCGTGTTGTAGACCTTCTCCAGGACGTACGGGATGCCGAGGAGGAAGGTCGGCCGGAAGCCTGCCAGGTCGGCCAGCAGGTCGTCGGTCTGGAGGCTGGGGGCGTGGCCGAGGCGGACCCGGGCGCGCAGGGCGCCGACGGCGACCATGCGGCCGAAAACGTGCGAGAGCGGCAGGAAGAGGAGGGTGGAGGCGGGCTCCTCGCTGACCGACTTGAAAACGGGGTGGAGGAGTTCGACGGCGTTGTCGACCTCGGCGAAGAAGTTGGCGTGGGTGAGGGCGCAGCCCTTGGGGCGGCCCGTGGTGCCCGAGGTGTAGATGAGCGTGGCGAGGTCGTACGGGCCGGTGGCGGCACGGCGCTCGTCCACCACCGAGTCCGGCAGGGCGCGGCCCTCGGCGACGAGTTGGGCGACGGCGCCGGTGTTGAACTGCCAGAGGTGGTCGAGGCCCGGAAGCTCGGCGCGCAGGCCGCTGATCAGGCGGGTCTCCTCGACGTTCTCCACGACGCAGGCGCGGGCGCCGGAGTCGTGCAGGATCCATTGCGCCTGGCGGGCGGAGGACGTCGGGTAGAGGGGGACGGTGACCAGGCCGGCCGCCCAGGCGGCGAAGTCGATGAGGGTCCACTCGTAGGTCGTACGGGCCATGATCGCGAGCCGGTCGCCCGGGCGGAGGCCGAGCGCGATCAGCCCCTTGGCGACCGCGCGCACCTCGACGGCGAACTCCGCCGCGGTGATGTCGCGCCAGGTGCCGCTGGGCTGCTTACGTGCCAGGACGACGTCGGCGGGGGCCTCGACGGCGTTGTGGAACGGGAGATCGCCGAGCGAGCCGCTGTGGACGGGCGGGGCGAGTGCCGGGACGTAGACCTCGCGGACCGTGCCGTTCAGCAGGGTTTTTTGGGGTTCTACGAGGGTGGGGCCGGTGGGGTTGGTACGGCCGGTGGGGGCGGTGGTGGCAGGCGCGGCAGTGGGAGTGTCGGCCGGGTGGACGGGTGAGGTGGGGGGTGCACTTTCCTGGTTGGACACGAGCGGGTCCTCGTTTCTCCTGTGGAGTGCGGGGAGGGGGGAGGAGTGAAGGGGGGGAAGGGGCGAAGGGGGGAATGCAGGGGTGCGGAGGGGTTCGTCGACGGGCTGCTTACGGGGCTCTTGGCTTATGGGGCTCGTGCAGGACGGCGGGGTCGCGCAAGGGCCGTCCATGGGGCCACGATTGGCCATGCCGGGGGCCCGTCGTAGCCGGCCAGGGCCGCAAACGCCGTGGGGGCGGTGGGTAAGAGAGGTGGAGGGGGTCGCGCCCCCTCGGGCAGCGGCGGACGAAGCCGGCGCCGTGGGCCGCGCCGTGTCCAGTGCCGTGCCCTGTGCCCGGCCCGTCCGTGGTGTCGGACTGCCGGACTGCCCTGCGTCATCGCGGCGTTGGGGACGTCAGGTCCGGACACCCGTGTGAGCAGGGGGCGTTACGGCGGCGCAGGAGCGGCGATAACAGCCGATGGCGGCAGGCTCGCCCCCGGCGGTGGTATCCGTGGAACACATCCTCGCCCCAGCTTCTGACCCGACAGTAACCTTACTTCGAAGTAAATCTACGCGAGGACCGGGAGTTGGCCAATGGCCGTAACTCCCTTGATCTCGGCAATTCCGGGCCCGGCCGCACACCGACCAACCCATCGGGCCACCCCGTCGGCTGCCCGTCGGCCGCCTGTCGGCCGCCCCTCGGCCGCCCCTCGGCCGCCGCTTCGTCGGCCTCGCCCCTGACCGTCCCGGTCTGCCGCAGCCCGCACGGCCCTCCCCCGGGCCCGCCCGCCTGAGACGGATCCGGATCCGGAGCAGCCGGCCTGAGCCGGAACCGGAGGCCGCCCGAGCCCGGGTCCCAGCCCCATCCCCATCCCCAGCCCGGACCCGGGCCACCGAAGCCCAAGTTGAGCGGCACCCACCCAGCGCCCCGGCACCAGACCAGAGGCGCCAGCCCAGGGGCGACAGGGAGGCGAGCCCGGCCAGGAAGCCGCGTCGGGCCGGACCGCCGTCCGCCTCACCCCCTGGCGACCGACCGCCCCTGCCGGCCGATGAGCCCGCCGGGTGCCCACCGTTCGCCCTCCATCAGACGACCGAGGCCCGCCCAGACGAAGTTCATCATCGTGGCCGCCGTGTCCTTCGCCGACGGATGCTCCCCCTCCCCCGAAGGCCCCTCGTCCGTACGGAGGTTGGCCCACCCGGCCAGGGACTCGGCCGCGCCTACCAGGGCGTGGGCAAGCCCGGCGACCTCCCGCTCGTCCAGCTCGCCGACGCAGCCCGCCTCCTTTGCGGCCGCACCGATCAACCCCGTCACAAATGCGACGATCTCCCCCCGCACCACAGCCACTTCACGCACAAACGGCTCACCGTGCGTCCGCGCCTGCTGGTGGAGTACGGCCCAGCTGTCCGGATACTCGGCGGTGTGCGCGAAGAACCCGCGCAGACCGCTCCACAACTGCCGGTCGGCCGTCGCCCCCGGCTCCACGGCCGCCGTCACAGCCGCCACCAGCGCCTCCGACTCCCGCCGGATCACCGCGCTGAACAGGTCTTCCTTCGAATTCAGGTAGAGATAGACCAGCGGCTTGGAGACCCCCGCCGCCTCGGCAATCTCGTCCATCGAGGCCGCCGCATAACCACGCCGTGCGAACGTCAGCACCGCGGCGTCCAGCATCTGCTGCTCCCGGACCGCGCGCGGCACCCGCTTGCTCTTCACAGCTCCCACCCTGAATGTCCCTCCGTCCCGCCCCTTTACTGCAAAGTAAGTTTACGATCTTCGCCTCCCGGCCCCATCTCCCTTGACACGTTCCCGACATGACGAGACGCTACGTCTCGTCGCGCTGGCCCCTGTGGATGCCCATCCGGTGCGAATCCGGCCGCGGCTGCCCCATACGACTGCGGCCGCAGTCCCAGCCAACGCCAATGCCAATGCCAATGCCACGGCTGCGATGCCCGCGTGCCAGTGTGCCCGCCCCCTCCTGGAGGACAGCCCCATGCAGCAGTTCATCGACGCAGCCCCCGGCATCCGCCTGTGGACCGAGCAGCGCGGTGCCGCCGATACGGATCCCTTACTCCTGATCATGGGCGCCCAGGCAAGTGCCGTCGGCTGGCCCGAGCCACTGGTCGATGCGCTTGCCGCGCACCACCGGGTCATCCGCTACGACCACCGCGACACCGGCCGCTCGACCTGGCCCTTCGAGGAACAGCCGTACCGGATCGCCGATCTCGCGGATGACGTGATCGCGGTCCTGGACGGGCTGGGTATCGACCGGGCTCACATCGTCGGCATGTCATTGGGCGGCATGCTGGCCCAGATGGTGCTGGCGGACCACCCCGACCGACTGCTCAGCGCCACTCTCATCAGCACCAGTGCTCTCAGCAGCACCCCGTACACCCGCCCGGACGGCGCCAAGATCCCGGTCGACGAGTTGCCGGGCATCGCACCCGAGCTCCTGGAGCTGTGGGCCCGCCCGGCCGAGGATCACGGACAGGCGGCAGAGATGCAGCGCCGGATCGAACACTGTCGGATACTCGCCGGTAGCCAATTGCCTTTCGACACCGACTCTTTCCGCGCTCTTGAACAGCGCGTCATCGAGCACACCGGGCACTACCGGGCGAGCACCGCACACGGCCGTGCGGCACACGACGGGATGCTCCGCACGGACCAGCTCACCCAAAACGAGGTGCCGGCGCTCGTGATCTGCGCCCCCGCCGACCCGGTCTTCCCGCCGCCGCACCCCCAGCACCTCGCACAGTGCGTCCGCGGCGCGTCCCTTGTCGAGATCCCGGGGATGGGACATGCCCTGCCGCCCGCCGTACTCGGGCCACTCGCCACGGCGATCCTGGGCCGTACGGGAGGGGCGGAGGGCTGAGCGGAAAGCCCGGACACGAACGCGGAGGTGCCCCGGCCTTGGGGCAAGAACGGGCCCGGGCCGCGCCGTCTAGCACGCCGCACGAGCAGCGGACGAGGGGGCGTTCCGTGAGGCATCGGGAAGACCAAGACCACGGCCGGGCTGCCGGGCCCGGCCGGTGCGCAGCCGCCCCGTGCCACCAGGGCATTCGTCCACACCGTGGCGGGCGGCCGTGCGGATGCGTCTCGATGGCCCGCCGTCCACGCCCATCCGGGTTGCCTGACGGCGCGGCGTCGATCAATTCCGGTGGTGGCGGGGGGCGGGCGGCGTGTCCGGCGGTGGCGGTGGCGCCACCGCCACCACCGACGTGCTGTTCTCGGGTGGCGGTGGCCGTGGCGGGGCGGCGGATCGAGCGCCGGGCCGGCGGGCAGTACCTTCGCCACCGGTGCGAACACCGAGAACGGGCACGTCACCCTCACCTACACGACGGCCTCCCAGCCCGTCACCACCTACCTCAAGTCGAAGCCGAACCCCTCCCGGCCGGGAGAACCGGTCAAGCTGACGGACCGCGTCTGCCCGTCCCACCCCGCATCCGGCGCGCCCCGTCCGACAGGCACCGTCAGTTTCACGGTCGACGGCACCCACGTGGGGACGGCGCAGCTGCGGCCCGACGGCGACAACTGCAGCGTCGCCGAACTGACCGTCAGGATCCTCGGCGCCGGCACCCGCACCCTCACCGCGGCCTACTCCGGTGACACCAACTACCGGTCCAACCGCGGCAACCCTGAAACCCTCACCCATGTCGTCAGGCGGTGCGGTGACCGGGAGCACGACCACGACCACGGCGGCAAGGGCAACAGCAAATGGGGCGTCCATGGGTCGAAGGCCTGCCCGCCCCGGGCTCGTATGTGATCGGAACAGTTCGCCGGCGGGCCCTCGGCTCAAAGAGACAGGGGCGCAGTCGAAGCGAGCTCAGCCGGGCGGCCGACGGCACGGAGACCTCCCGCTCCGCGCCGTCGGCCGCGACCGCGACCGCGACCGCGACCGCGTCAAGCCTGATGCTGGTGGAGCCGTTGGCAGGAGGCCTTCGTCTGTCAGCCACCGCGAGACCCCGGCCGCAATACGAAGCCGGCCAGAAATACACTCATGGGATGGAAGCGGCACAGGACTCGGCACGGGCAGCTGTCGAACGGGCCGCTGAGCGCGGCCACTTCAACCATTCCACCGTGACGGACCTCTCGCATTCCGCCTCGGACGCCGCCATGGACGGGCACACCTCGGGGGCGCAGTGGGAGGACGCTCGTCATGGCTGACCAGGTGGCCAAGCCCCGGAACACCGCTTCACGGGTACCGGCTTGGCGGCGGACGGCTGCATCGGCTTCAGCGTCAGCTGCCGCCGTGCTCAGCTTCACCCTGCTCGCGTCCGGTTGTGGCGGTCCGCAGGTCAACTACGCCATACCGAAGGACCTTTGCGGCATCCCCGTGAGCCGGGACCTGATTCGCCCCTTCTTTCCCCCGGGAGACCGGGTCGAGTTCGACGGTGACGCCTTCCCTGACGACAGCAAAGCCGAGTTCTTCTGCCAGTACTACGTCGACGGGAACACAGCGCTGTCAGTGGACGCAACACGGAATTCGGAGAACGTAACTGCGGCGCAAGTCGTGAAAGGCGACGTCAGGCATACGGACCTCAAATCCTGGGCACGGCCTGACGGGCACATAGCAGGCTACTCCGGGAGCGCCTTGGGAACCAGCAGCTGTTCCGGAGCGCCGTCCGACAGCCGCAGCCGGCCGGCCCGCAGCTTCACGCTGGAAATCTCCGTCAATAACTTCACCAGCACGAAAGCGCTGCGTCCTAAGCTGGAAAAACTCATGGACACCCTGCTTCCCAAGGCAGCCCGCGCCAGAGGCTGCTAGGGCGTGTCCGATGGGTCAGGCCGAGGACGTGCACGCACGACGGATCGGCAACGACGGCGCCCCGGCCAATGGCTGAGGGCGCCGTCCGTCCGCTCGGCCGTGCGCCGGAAGTAACCCAGGCTCACAGCCAGGACTCTTGGCGTGACCGCCAGTTCCGCTATCCAGCGACTGCCGGAGCAGGAACCGTCACCTTCTGCTCGGCGGACATGGCGTCTCCGCCGCCCAGGCCCGCGCCCTCGGCGTTGTTGTACGCGTCGCGGTCCAGGATCTTCTCCCTGGCGGAGACCAGGATCGGGATGACCGACTGGCCGGCCACGTTGGTGGCCGTGCGCATCATGTCCAGGATCGGGTCGATGGCCATCAGCAGGCCGACGCCCTCCAGGGGCAGGCCCAGCGTGGAGAGGGTCAGCGTCAGCATCACCGTCGCGCCGGTGAGACCGGCGGTGGCGGCGGAGCCGATGACGGAGACGAAGGCGATCAGGACGTAGTCGCCGATGCCGAGGGGGACGTCGAAGATCTGGGCGATGAAGATCGCGGCGATCGCCGGGTAGATCGAGGCGCAGCCGTCCATCTTGGTGGTCGAGCCGAACGGCACCGCGAAGGAGGCGTACTCCCGCGGCACACCGAGGCGCTCGGTGACCTGCTGGGTGACCGGCATGGTGCCGACCGAGGAGCGGGAGACGAAGGCCAGCTGGATGGCGGGCCAGGCGCCGCGGAAGAACTGCAGCGGGTTGACCTTGGCGACGGTCGACAGCAGCAGCGGGTAGACGCCGAAGAGGACGAGCGCGCAGCCGGCGTAGATGTCGACGGTGAAGGTCGCGTACTTGCCGATCAGGTTCCAGCCGTACGTCGCGATGGCGTTGCCGATGAGGCCGACGGTGCCGATCGGGGCGAGGCGGATGACCCACCACAGGGCCTTCTGGAGCAGTTCGAGGACCGAGCGGCTGATCGCGAGGACCGGCTCGGCCTTCTCGCCGAGCTGGAGCGCCGCGATGCCGGCCACGGCGGCCATGAAGACGATCTGCAGGACGTTGAGCTCGGTGAACGGCGTGATGATGTCGGTGGGGACGATGCCGGTCAGGAAGTCGATCCAGGAGCCCGCGTGGTCGGGGAGCTTGCCGTCCTTCGGAGTCAGGCCGGTGCCCGCGCCCGGGTTGGTGAGCAGGCCGATTGCCAGGCCGATCGCGACGGCGATCAGCGAGGTGGCCATGAACCACAGCAGGGTGCGGCTGGCGAGCCGGGCGGCGTTGTTGACCTGCCGCAGATTGGTGATCGACACCAGGATCGCGAAGAAGACCAGCGGGGCCACGGCGAGCTTCAGCAGCTGGACGAAGAGGTCGCCGATGTGCTGCAGCGTGGTGGTGAGCCAGCCGAGGTCACCGCTCTTGGCGATCCAGCCGAGCAGCACGCCCAGGGCGAGGCCGGCCAGGATCTGCGCCCAGAATGGGACCTTGGGTATCCGGGAGGACTTGGGGGTCTGGGGAGCCTGTGAGGGCTCGGCGGTCTCGGCAGACGTGGACAACGGACACACTCCGGGGACAGGGGAGACGTCGGGGACGTCAAGGACGGCGGGACGGCGAAAAGAAGCGCGCCAAAAAGGAGAGCGGCTGCAGGGCAGACGCGGCGGGGGCCTCTCCCGCCCGGAGGGGTCGGGGAGAAGATCTCCGGCCGCTGGGGAAAGCGGTCAGCGGCGGCAACAGGCCGCGGACATACAGCGGCAGAGATCGACGTGCAGGCGCGCCACGAGCGGAGTGCTCCTGGGGGACGAGGGCGCGGCTGCTGTCTTCATGTCACGTACATTAACACTTGAACTTTGAGGAACCCAAAGAAAATCTTTGGGTTCCGGGGGGACCGGCGGGGAGGCGGGCGCACCGGACCATCCGTCAGGAACGCGACAGGCGCCCGGCCATGGAGCGGAATCCATGGCGCCGGGCGCCTGTGGTGGAGAAGCGGCTGTGAGGCGTCTTACATAAGGTCCAGGCCTTTGCCGGCCCCGTCCGTTACCGGGACTCGTCCCCTACTGGGCCCCGTCCTCCTGGCCGGCGTTGGCCATGAGGCGCTCGCGCTGCCGGTCGACCTTGGTGACGATCTGCTCGGACATCGCATCCCGCTGCTTGCGCAGCAGCACGAAGCTGAGCGGCGCGGAGATCACGATGGCGAGCAGCAGCAGCCAGACGGTGTTGGAGGCACCGACGGCGAGCGGGATGACGTGGACGTACGCCAGCGCCCACACCACGGCGAACGAGGCGACGAAGAGGCCGATGCGAAGGGCGGTGTAGCGGAGCGTGGCGAAGTTGTGGCTACTCACGGATGGGACCTTCTCCTCAACGGCAACCTAAAGGGTCTGCATCCAGTCAAGCACAGCGCTTCGGGCGATCTTCGTGGACCCTGCCGGGGACGCGCCCGGGACCGGCGGACCCGCCCCGGACCGGCCGCCCGCCCCCGGTCACCCCAGTTCCAGCCACATGGTGACGTCATCACGGAATTCACCGTCGCCCAGCTTGATCGCGCCGGGGACGCGTCCGACCTCTTGGTAGCCGCAGGCCTCGTAGAAGCGGTGGACGCCGGTGCCGCCGCGGCAGGTGAGACGGAGCGCGGTGACGCCGTCGAAGGTGCGGGCGGCGTCGGCGACCGCGGCCATCAGCCGGCGGCCGGCGCCCTGTCCCTGGAGGGAGGGGTGGACCATGACCGTGTAGACCCACAGCCAGTGCGTCATCAGGCGGTGGCCGTTGAAGGTGAGGAAGGCCGTGGCCAGCACCCGGCCGTCCGCGTCCCGGCCGGCCATCAGACGGGTACGGCCCTCGGCCATGGCCGTCAGGTGCGTGAGCAGATCGGGGCGGACCTCCTCGGGCGACACCGGCGGGAGGAAACCGACCGCGCCGCCGGCGTTGGAGACATCGGCCCACAACGCGCATATCCCGTCGCGGAGTCCGGGGGTGACGGAAGGGTCCAGGTCGAAACGCACGTCCATGACCCGGACCCTAACCCTCCCTGCCGGCAGCGCTTCCGCGCAGGTCAGACGCGCATCGCCTGGGGGGATTCGCGGCGGTCCGGGTCGGGGCCCGGGTACTCGCGGATGGCCTCGTAGCGGGTGTTGCGCTCGATGGGGCGGAAGCCGGCGTCGCGGATCAGGTCGAGCAGGTCCTCACGGGTCAGCTTGTTGGGCGTGCCGTAGTTGTCCGCGTCGTGCGTGATCTTGTACTCGACGACCGAGCCGTCCATGTCGTCCGCGCCGTGCTGCAGCGCGAGCTGGGTGGTCTGCAGGCCGTGCATCACCCAGAAGCACTTCACGTGCGGGACGTTGTCGAAGAGGAGGCGGGAGACCGCGAAGGTCTTCAGGGCCTCGGCGCCGGTCGCCATGGTCGTCCGGGCCTGGAGCTTGTTGCGGACCTTGCCGTCCTGCATGTCCACGAAGTCGTGCTGGTAGCGCAGCGGGATGAAGACCTGGAAGCCGCCGGTCTCGTCCTGGAGCTCACGCAGCCGCAGAACGTGGTCGACGCGGTGGCGCGGCTCCTCGATGTGCCCGTAGAGCATCGTCGAGGGGGTCTTGAGGCCCTTCTCGTGGGCGAGGCGGTGGATCCGCGACCAGTCCTCCCAGTGGGTGCGGTGGTCGACGATGTGCTGCCGGACCTCCCAGTCGAAGATCTCGGCGCCGCCGCCGGTCAGCGACTCCAGGCCGGCGTCGATCAGCTCGTCGAGGATCTCGGAGGCGGTCAGGCCCGAGATGGTCTCGAAGTGGTGGATCTCGGTGGCGGTGAAGGCCTTGAGGGAGACCTCCGGGAGGGCTTCCTTGAGGGCCTTGAGGGAGCGCGGGTAGTAGCGCCACGGCAGGGTCGGGTGCAGACCGTTGACGATGTGCAGCTCGGTGAGGTTGTCGCCCTCCATCGCCTTGGCGAGGCGGACGGCCTCCTCGATGCGCATCGTGTACGCGTCCTTCTCGCCCGGCTTGCGCTGGAAGGAGCAGTAGGCGCACGACGCGGTGCACACATTCGTCATGTTGAGGTGGCGGTTGACGTTGAAGTGGACGACGTCGCCGTTCTTGCGCGTGCGCACCTCGTGGGCGAGGCCGCCCAGCCATGCCAGGTCGTCGGACTCGTAGAGGGCGATACCGTCCTCGCGGGTCAGCCGCTCCCCGGCGTGGACCTTCGCCTCCAGCTCACGCTTGAGGCCCACATCCATCGACGCAGCCATCCGGTCGCCTCCCAGTCTCTGCCGTATTCGGTGCCGTTCCGGTGCCTTGTCCGGAGCCGGAAACGGGCTCCGACGAGCGTACTCCCCCATGGCAGGGGCGGACGGGGGCCCCTTGGCGCGCCCGTCCGCTCCCGGGCGCCGAGCGGCGCCCGGTGGCCGGTGGGCCTGCCCGCCCGCCGTCCGGTGGGCCCGCCCGGCCTCCGCGTCCTACTCGGCCTCCTCGGGCAGCTGGCCGACGCGGTTCTCCCACTTGGTGGAGAGCACGATCGTGGTGCGCGTACGGGAGACACCCTTGGTGCCGGACAGCCGCCGGATGGTGCGCTCCAGCCCGTCGACGTCCCCCACCCGCACCTTGAGCATGTACGAGTCGTCGCCGGCGATGAACCAGCAGTCCTCGATCTCCTCGAGGTCGCGCAGCCGCTGCGCGACGTCCTCGTGGTCGGTGGCGTCCGACAGCGAGATGCCCACCAGCGCCGTGACACCGAGGCCGAGCGAGGCGGCGTCCACCGTCGCGCGGTAACCGGTGATCACACCCGCCGCTTCGAGGCGGTTGATCCGGTCCGTGACGCTGGGCCCGGAGAGGCCGACGAGCCGGCCGAGCTCGGCATACGAGGCCCGGCCGTTCTCGCGAAGTGCCTGGATGAGCTGCCTATCCACCGCGTCCATGCCCTCAAGCCTTCCAATCTTTACGCATATTCGGGTTCTGCATGTAGAATCTAAGGCATACAGGGCCTTGACCCTGTGAATCTTTCAGTCGATCACGACGATCACAGACGATCCCAGGAGTTGTCACCGTGTACTCGATCGAGATGGCCTACGCCCGCATGCGTGAGCTGCAGGACCAGGCCAATCGTTCACGTGCCCACCGGGCCGCGGCACCGCGGACCCGCAGCCTCTTCGGCCGCGCCGCCGCAGCGAAGAAGCGCTAGCCGGCGTCCGGGGCCTCCTCTGCATCCTTGGAGCCGCCCCGCAGCTCTCCCTCCCAGCGCCGGTAGAGCCCGTGCGGCACCTCCGCCGCATCGAGCACCCGGCCGGCGACGAAGTCCACCAGATCCTGGATGTGCGTCGCCCCCGCATAGAACGCCGGTGAGGCGGGCGCCACCACGGCGCCCGCCTCGTCCAGCGTCACCAGATGCTTGAGCGTCGGACCGTTCAGCGGGGTCTCGCGCACCGCGACCACCAGCCGGCGCCGCTCCTTGAGCGTCACGCTCGCCACCCGCTGCAGCAGATCCTTCGAGAGCCCGAGCGCCACCCCGGCCACACACGCCGTGCTCGCCGGGACGATCAGCATCCCCTTCACCGGATACGAACCCGACGAGGGCCCGGCCGCCAGATCCCCGGCCGGCCAGTACCGCACATCCGCCAGGTCCGCCTCCGTCACCGGAAACGCCGACGGCTTGCCGTCCGCCCCGCGCGCCAGCCATTCCCGCAGGTCGGCGCGCCAATGAGCGTCGCGGAAGGCGATGCCGGTCTCGTCCAGCAAGGTCAGCCGCGACGCCCGGCTGACGATCAGATCCACCGCCTCCCCGGCGGCGAGCAGCCCGCGCAGAACGGACGCCGCATACGGCGTCCCGGACGCGCCGGAAATCCCCACGACCCACGGACGGCGTCGGCCGGGGCCCTGCTTACTGGTGTCGTTGTGCGGCGGCTCCACGCATCGAGCCTATCCGGCGGAACCGCGGACCCCACCACGGCCGTTCTTACCTGTGCGCCCCGCGCGCGGACCCGCCCAGGGCCGCCCCACCGGGGGACGAGAAGGGACGGCCGGAGATGAGATCACGCGCGAAGCCCGCGATCTGCCTGATGCTGGGCTGGGTCGCACTGCTCTGGCTGCTGGAGGGCGTCGACGTCGCCACCGGCGGCAGCCTGGACACCTTCGGCATCCAGCCGCGCGAGCCCGCCGAACTGCTCGATGTGGTGCCCGCCGCCTTCCTGCACTTCGGCTTCGCCCATCTCGCCGCGAACACCCTGCCGTTGCTGCTGCTCGGCTTTGTCGCCGCGCTGCGCAGCGGGGTCGGCCGCCTGCTCGCGGTCGTCCTGCTGATCATCCTCGCCAGCGGGCTGGGCGTGTGGTTCACCGCCGCGCCGGACAGCAACACCGCGGGCGCCTCGGGCGTCGTCTTCGGCCTCTTCGGCTATCTGCTGGTGCGCGGCTTCATCGAACGCAGCGCCCTCGACATCGGCATCGGCCTGGTCATCGGCGTGCTCTACGGCTCGATCCTGTGGGGCGCGCTGCCGTCCGACAACGGCATCAGCTGGCAGGGGCATCTCTTCGGGCTGATCGGCGGCGTGCTGGCGGCCTTCGCCTTCCGGGAGCGCTCCCGCGGCGACCTCACCGGGGCCGGTGTCCGGCCCGGCATCTAGCCTCGGGGCGGACCGGCCGGCCCGCCCTCAGACCGTCAGCCCCCGCACCAGCAGATCCAGCAGCGCGCACACGAAGAGCGCAATGCCGATAAAGCCATTGACCTGGAAGAACGCCCGGTTCAGCCGGGTGAGGTCGTGCGGCTTCACGATCGTGTGCTCGTACACGAAGGCCGCCGCCACGATCACCAGACCCAGCCAGAAGAACGCGCCCGCGCCGGTCGCCAGCGCGTACCAGGCGAAGAGCGCCGTCGTGACGAGGTGACAGCCGCGCGCGCCCCAGATCGCGGCCGGGATACCGAAGCGGGCCGGCACCGACTTCACCCCGACCTCACGGTCCGTCTCCACGTCCTGGCAGGCGTAGATCAGGTCGAAGCCGCCGATCCAGATGCCGACCGCGAGGCCGAGGATCACCGCCTCCCAGGACCAGGACCCGGTGATCGCGAGCCAGGCGCCGATCGGGCCCATCGCCTGGGCCAGGCCGAGGATCGCCTGCGGGAAGTTCGTGAACCGCTTGCCGTACGGATAGACCACCATCGGCACCACCGCGAGCGGCGCCAGTGCCAGGCACAGGAAGTTCAGCAGCGCAGCCGCGCCCAGGAAGACGACGAGTGCGATCACCGCGCCCGTCCACGCCGACTTCACCGACACCGCTCCGGTGACCAGTTCGCGGTGCGCGGTACGCGGGTTCCGGGCGTCGATCTCGCGGTCGATGATCCGGTTCGCGGCCATCGCGAACGTCCGCAGCCCGACCATGGCCACGGTGACGAGGAGCAGCCGCGCCCAGTGGACGTGCCGGTCCCACTCGTACATCGCGGTCAGGGACGCGATATAGGCGAAGGGCAGCGCGAAGACCGAGTGCTCGATCATCACCAGGCGCAGGAAGGCCTTGGTGCGACCCGGCTGCGGGACCGCGGCGGATGCGCTGCTCATGAGAGTCCGTACTCCTTCCAGCGGCGGTCGACCATCGCCGCCGTCCGCGGGTCGGACTCGACCATGTGAGGCCAGCCGCCGTCGCGCGTATAGCCCTCCTCGGGCCACTTCTCCGTCGCGTCGATCCCCGCCTTGCCGCCCCAGAACTGCTGGTAGGAGGCGTGGTCGAGATGGTCGACGGGGCCTTCGACGACGGTGAGGTCGCGGGCGTAGTCGGTGTTGCCGAGCGCCCGCCAGGAGACCTCGTGGAGGTTGTGCACATCGCAGTCCGCGTCCACGACCACGATCAGCTTGGTCAGCGACATCATGTGCGCGCCCCAGATGGCGTGCATGACCTTCTGTGCGTGCTTGGGGTACTTCTTGTCGATCGAGACGATCGCGCAGTTGTGGAAGCCGCCGGACTCCGGCAGGTGGTAGTCCACGATGTCCGGGACGATGATCTTCAGCAGCGGCAGGAAGAACCGCTCCGTCGCCCGCCCCAGCGGCCCGTCCTCCGTCGGCGGGCGCCCCACGACGATCGACTGGAGCAGCGGCCGCTTACGCATCGTCACACAGTCGATGGTCAGCGCCGGGAACGGCTCCTGCGGCGTGTAGAAACCGGTGTGGTCGCCGAACGGGCCCTCGGGAAGCATCTCGCCGGGCTCCAGCCAGCCCTCGATGACGACCTCGGCGTGCGCCGGGACCTGCAGCGGCACGGTCTTGCAGTCGACCATCTCGATCCGCTTGCCCTGGAGGAAGCCCGCGAAAAGGTACTCGTCGATATCACCGGGCAGCGGCGCGGTCGAGGCGTACGTGACGGCCGGCGGGCAGCCGAAGGCGATCGCGACCGGCAGCTTCTCCCCGCGCTTGGCGGCGACCTGGTAGTGGTTGCGGCTGTCCTTGTGGATCTGCCAGTGCATGCCGATGGTGCGCTTGTCGTGGCGCTGCAGGCGGTAGAGGCCGAGGTTGCGCACCCCGGTCTCCGGGTGCTTGGTGTGCGTCAGCCCCAGGTTGAAGAAGGAGCCCCCGTCCTCGGGCCAGGTGAACAGCGCCGGCAGCTGGTCCAGATCGACCTGGTCGCCCTTGAGGACGACCTCCTGGACGGGCGCGCTCTCCCCCTTCACCTTCTTGGGCGGTACGTGCGTCATGCCCGCGAGCTTCCCGAACGCCTCGCGTACGCCGACGAAGCCCTGCGGCAGCTCCGGCTTGAGCAGTCCGCCGATCTTGCCGCTGATGTCCTCGTACGACTTCAGGCCCAGCGCCTTCAGCAGGCGGCGGTCGGTGCCGTAGACGTTCATGGCGAGCGGCATCGCCGAGCCCTTGACGTTCTCGAAGAGCAGCGCCGGGCCACCGGACTTCTGCACCCGGTCCACGATCTCGCCGACTTCCAGATACGGATCGACCTCGGCCTTGATGCGCTTGAGGTCGCCCTCCCGCTCCAGTGCACGCAGGAACGAGCGAAGATCGTCGTAAGCCATGCCGTCCAGTATCGGGTACGCACTACCCTGGACGGGTCACCGGGCCCCGGCGAGGGCCCGCCGTCGTGTGCAGGGGGCTCGTTCCGCAATGCTCAGGTATCTGCCGTTCCTCCTGGTGCTGGCGCTGTGGATCTACGCGTTCATCGACTGCCTGAACACGCCCGAATCCCAGGTGCGCGGACTGCCCAAGGTGATCTGGGTGATCATCATCCTGCTCTTCGGCGAGGTGCTGGTCGGCCCGGTCGCCTGGCTGGTGGCGGGCAAGCAGCGGCAGCCGGCGACGGACGGCGGCTCCACGCCCTCCGCCTGGCACCGCAACCACCGCACGAAGTTCGTCGCGCCCGACGACAATCCCGAGTTCCTTCGCTCCCTCCAGCGCGAGAACAAGAAGGACGAGGCGCTGCTGAAGGACTGGGAGGCCGACCTGCGCCGCCGCGAGGAGGAACTGCGGCGCAAGAGCGGTGGCACCGCGGACGGCGGTACGGCGAACGGCGGTACGGCGAACGGCGGTACGGCGAACGGCCCCGAAGAAACTCCCTGAGCGTGCCGCCGGCGTCATTCGTGCCGCCCGGCGTCGTGCCTCCCCACGTCGTGCCGCCCGACGTACGGTGAATTCATGGACGACCGTACGCAGGACTGGGGCCAGGACCGCGACGAGCTTCGCCTGCACGGCCACGTCGACGGTCACAGCGACCTGACCGGCCACCCCGCCCACGTCCAGGAACAGGCCCGCGCCATGCTGGCAACGGCGCTCGCCGAGGCCCGCACCGGTCTCGCCGAGGGCGGCATCCCGATCGGGGCGGCCCTCTACGGCCCGGACGGCACCCTCCTCGGCCGCGGCCACAACCGCCGCGTCCAGGACGACGACCCGACCCTGCACGCCGAAACCGCAGCCTTCCGCGCGGCGGGCCGCCGACGCACCTACCGCGGCACGACGATGGTCACCACCCTCTCCCCCTGCTGGTACTGCAGCGGCCTGGTCCGCCAGTTCGGCATCTCCCGCGTCATCATCGGCGAGTCCCGCACCTTCCACGGCGGCCACGACTGGCTGGCCCGACACGGCGTCCGCATCGTCCTCCTGGACGACCCCGAATGCGCGGCCATGATGCGCGACTTCATCAAGGAACGGCCGGAGCTGTGGCAGGAGGACATCGGGGGCGAGTGAGCAGCCGAGGGCACGCGCTACCCAGCACCTACATGAGATGCATCTCTACGCTGAATCCAGGCGCAAGTACTCGGTTCAGGCACTCGGCGTGACCGCCCAGCCCCTGCTGGGCACCTGTTTCGTCTGTGGTCAGCGTCATGGATACGTAGTCGTCAGCTGTTTCTGTTCCTTGGCCACAGATGCAACACCGCAGTCGCTTCGAGACGTCCAACGGCGCCTTTTCATCCATTGCACTCATTCCCAAATCCCCCTTCGATATCTGGCCTCGGACATCAAGGCGACGGTACGCACGGGCGTTACACGGAGGCGGGCGCAGGGACATCGCGATCGGCCACGTCATCAGGAGAAATCCCGAGCGGCCACTCCGGCACCCTTTGATCGGCCGCTGCCGCAGGCCGGCGCTCCCCCGGCCCCGCAATTCGCTGGCCCCCGGTCCCCGCCCTCCGTCAGGATGACCAGCCATGAGCACCACCCCCGAAGCCCCCGGCGTCCCCGCGCAGGCCGCGCAAGTCGCGAACGCCCCCGCGCAGGCCGCGAACGCCCCCGTAGAGACCGCCCACTCCCCCGCCCACCCCACCGAACCACCCCGCCGCATCCGCGCCCGGTACACCGAGACAACGGTGACCGTCTATCAGGCGTACTCCCCCGCGCTGGGTGTGCCGGCGGCGCGGGACGGGCGGTTTCCTGCTGCCTGGAAGCGGGAGCGGATGACATGGATCAAGCCCTCTTTCCTGTGGATGATGTACCGGTGCGGGTGGGGGGCCAAGGCCGATCAGGAGACTGTGCTCGCTGTGGAGATCGAGCGGGCGGGGTTCGACTGGGCGTTGGGGCATGCGTGTCTGTCGCACTACGAGCCGGGCGAGCACGCCGACCGTGCGGCCTGGCGGCGGGAGTTGAAGGGGGCGCCGGCGCGGGTGCAGTGGGATCCGGAGCGGGATCTGCGGCTGCAGGCGCTGCCGTACCGGTCGCTGCAGCTGGGGCTGGCGGGGGAGGCGTCGCGCCGGTATGCCGATGAGTGGACGGTGGCGATCACGGATGTCACGCCGCTGGCCCGGGAGATCCATGCGCTGGTGGGTGCCGGGGAGATGGCGGCGGCCGCCGCGCTGCTGCCCGGGGAGCGCCCCTACCCGGCACCCGGGGGAACTCCGGGCCTCGGCCGCGTGTCCTGATACACCTTCCGGCACGCGTAAATCCGGCCGCCGCACGGTCCGCGGGGCACTGGTGCGTGTGACGTACGGGACGTAGCGGTCCCCGGCCAACTCTCGGCCGTTCACAGCCAATTGCTGCATCGTTCAGCAACCTCCCCCTGCCCGGGAAACCCGGGCGCCGCCACAGTCATGTCGGCCCACTGAGGGCTCACGCGACTCAGGGAGAGTGGCACATATGCCCGACATGACCCGACGCAGACTCCTCGGCTCGGCGGCCGGCGCAGTCGGCGGCGCCGCCGCGCTGTCGCTGCTGCCGCCCAGCGTGCAGAAGGCCGTCGCCGCCGGACCGGCGCGGCACGGCTCGCTGCACGACGTCGAGCACGTCGTGATGCTGATGCAGGAGAACCGGTCGTTCGACCACTACTTCGGCACCCTGCGCGGCGTCCGCGGCTTCGCCGACCCGGACGCGCTGACGCTGCCGGACGGCCGGTCCGTCTTCCATCAGCCGGACGCGGCGAACCCGGACGGCTATCTGCTGCCGTTCCGCCTCAACACGCACACCACCAGCGCCCAGGCCATCCCCTCCACCAGCCATGCCTGGTCGGTGCAGCACGAGGCGTGGAACGGCGGCACGATGGACCGCTGGCTGCCCGCGCACCGCAAGGCCGACGGGGTCAACGGGCCGTATGTGATGGGCTATCACACGCGGGCGGACATCCCTTTTCAGTTCGCCCTCGCCGAGGCGTTCACGCTGTGCGACAACTACTTCTGCTCGGTCTTCGGTCCGACCTGGCCCAACCGGCTGTACTGGATGACCGGCACCCTCGACCCGGGCGGCACCCTGGGCGGTCCGGTGCTGAACAACACCGCGCCCAAGCCGTACCGCTGGACGACCTACGCCGAGCGGCTGGAGGCGGCAGGGATCAGCTGGAAGGTCTACCAGGAGGAGGACGACTACGGCTGCAACCTGCTGGAGCAGTTCCAGACCTTCCGGGACGCCAAGCCGGGTGAGCCGCTGTACGAGCGCGGGATGCGGGCGCAGCCGGCCGGGACGTTCGAGGACGATGCCCGGGCCGGCCGGCTGCCGGCCGTCTCGTGGCTGATCCCCACCAGCCACCAGTCCGAGCACCCGGACTATCTGCCGGCCGCCGGCGCCGACTACGTCGCGCGGAAGATCGAGGCGATCGCGTCCAACCCGCGGCTGTGGGCGAAGACCGTCTTCATCCTGAACTACGACGAGAACGACGGGCTCTTCGATCATGTGCCGCCGCCGGTGCCGCCGGCCGGGACCAAGGACGAGTTCGTCCGGGGCCTGCCGATCGGCGGCGGGTTCCGTGTGCCGTGTCTGATCATCTCGCCGTGGACGGTGGGCGGCTGGGCCGCCGGCGATCCCTTCGACCACACCTCGGTGCTGCAGTTCCTGGAGCGCTGGACGGGTGTGGCGGAGCCGAACATCAGCGACTGGCGGCGGTCGGCGTTCGGCGATCTGACGTCGGCGTTCGGCTTCCGTCACCGGGCGCACCGCCCGCCGCGGCTGCCCCGTGACACCGCCGAGCAGCTGGTCGAGGCGCAGTGGGAGGTGGCGAACCTGCCGAAGCCGACGCTGCCGGGGGCGGGGCAGCAGCAGCCGCGTCAGGAGCGCGGCCGGCGCAGGCGGCGCTGAGGCCTGCCGCCGGCGGGCGGGCGCCCTCCCCCTGGATACGACGGTGCCGTACGGGCCGGCCTCGTAAGGAGGCGTCCCGTACGGCACCGGGCAGCAGCGCGCCGTCCGCGGGGGCGGGCGGGTCGGACCGGATCAGGCCGGACCGGACCGAATGAGACCAGCTCCGAGCGGTTCAGACCCCCGCGTAGGAGTGCAGGCCCGTCACGAAGATGTTCACGCCGTAGTAGTTGAACAGGTAGCAGGCGAAGCCGATCAGGCCCAGGTAGGCGGCCTTGCGGCCCTTCCAGCCTGCGGTGGCGCGGGCGTGCAGGTAGGTGGCGTAGGCGACCCAGGTGATGAAGGCCCAGACCTCCTTGGGGTCCCAGCCCCAGTAGCGGCCCCATGCGGCCTCGGCCCAGATGGCGCCCGCGATGATGGTGAACGTCCACAGCGGGAAGATGGTGGCGTTGACGCGGTAGGCGAACTTGTCGAGCGAGGCGGCCGAGGGCAGCCGCTCCAGTACGGACGAGGCGAAGGCGCCGGGCTGCTTGCCCGCGGGGTCGGCGAGCTTGCTCTCGTAGGAGTCGCGGAACAGGAAGAGCAGGGTGGAGACGGCGCCGAGGTAGAGCGCCGCGCCGGAGATGATCGCGCAGCTGACGTGGATCCACAGCCAGTACGAGTGCAGCGCGGGCACCAGCTGGTCACTGGCGGTGTAGAGCACCGAGACGGCCAGCCCGAGGTCGAGCAGGACGGTGGTGACCAGGGGCAGCCCGATCCAGCGGACCTTCTTCCCGAGGGCGAGCAGCAGGAGGTAGAGGCCCACGGCGACCGCGGCGAAGGTCGTGGAGAACTCGTACATGTTGCCCCAGGGGGCACGCTCCACGGACAGGGCGCGGGTGACGACGCCGCCCACGTGCAGCGCCCAGGCCAGGACGGTCAGCGAGATGGCGATCCGCCCGTAGAGGTCGCCCTTCTCGGTGTCGCCCGCGGCGCCCGGCCCGTCGGGGACGTCGCGGCTGCCGGCGACGGACTTGGTGACGACCTCGGGCCGCTCCAGTACGGCGGTCGCGCCGCCCTGCTGGGACTTCTTGCGGGCGGTGACCGTCGCGGACGCCGTGGACTGCGCGGTCAGGGCGGCGGCGGTGCGGCCGACCTTGCTGCGGCTGCCGAACACCCACTCGGCCATGTGCGCGAGGAAGGCGAGCGTATAGACCGCCATCGCGGAATAGACCAGCAGGTTGCTGTTGTGCGCCAGTGTCTCGTTGGCTGCGGCCGCGATGTTCACGCGCGCGCTCCTTCGGAGGGGTCAGCAGGTCCGTCAGAGTCAGTGGGCTCCGCGGGGTCTTCGGTGTCGGGGGCGGGTGCGGGGGCGTCGGGAGCGGGCGGGGCCTGCGGGAACAGGTCGCCGGCGAGAGCGCCGAGTTCGTCCGGCAGCCGGGCCGATTCGCTGCGGCCGAGCCCGGCCATCTCGACCACGGTGACGCCGTCGGCGCCCTTCTCCGCCCGGACCCACACCCGGCGGCGCTGGATGAACAGCGACCCGGCCAGGCCCAGCAGGGCGGCGACCGCGCCGGTCAGTGCCAGGCCGTTGCCGGGCTGGTGGGAGACCTTGAAGCTGGCCCAGCTCTTGACGCCCTCGAAGGTGATGGAGCCCTGGCCGTTCGGCAGCTTCATCGTGGTCTGGGCTTCGGCGGCGCGGACGGCGCCCTTGTTCTTGGAGCCCGCGTGCTGCTCCACGCGGTCCTTGGGGAGCAGCATCTTCTTGAGGATGCTGCCCTTGCCGTCCTGGTACTTCTTGAGGCGCTTGGTGTCCAGCTTGTAGACGCTCTGCGGCAGGCCGGAGTCCAGGCCGAGGTCGCCGTGGTACGCGTTGACCGAGAGCACGGGGAAGTCCAGCGCCGGGAACTGCGAGAACATCGAGCCGGTGCCGCGGCCGCCGAACGTCGGGACGAACATGGCCTGGAAGCCGAGCTGGTTGCGCTTGCCGTCCTTGGTCTGCGCGCCGGGCACCTTCACCACACCGGTCGAGGTGAGGTTCTTGGGGTCGGCGGGCAGGAAGGCCGTGGCGCCGTGGAAGACGGTCTTGCCGCGGCCGTCCTTGACGGTGACGACGGGCGAGTAGCCGTGCGAGAGCAGGTAGACCCGGTTGCCCCCGATGTCGAGGGGGGTGTTCACCTCGATGGCGGTGTGGTGCTGCTTGCCGTCGGCGCCGAGGTAGTAGGAGATCTGCGCCCGGTAGGTGCGCGGGGTGCCCCGCTGGGGCCCGGTCCGTTCGTACGTCGCGTCGAAGCGGTCGAGCTTGAAGCCGAACGGGTCCATGTCGTCGGTGTCGTAGAACGGGCCCGACTTGAACTCGTCGTACTGCGTGAGGCTGTTGGCGAAGCCGTCGCCCTCGGTGACGAGCTTGTTGCCCTCGGACTTCCACAGGCCGCCGACGGCGAACGCCACCAGCATCACGATCAGCGCGACGTGGAAGACGAGGTTGCCGACCTCGCGCAGGTAGCCCTTCTCGGCGGCGACCGCGGTGGCGTCGGGGTGGGCGCGGAAGCGCCGCTTCTTCAGCAGCCGCTGCGCCGCGCCGAGGACTTCCTCGGGGGCCGCCTCGGTGCGCCAGGTGGTGTACGCGGGCAGCCGGGTCAGCCGGTGCGGGGCGGCCGGCGGGCGGCCGCGGAGCTGTCCGACGAACTGCCAGCTGCGCGGCACGATGCAGCCGATCAGCGAGATGAACAGCAGCAGGTAGATCGCGGAGAACCACACCGAGCTGTAGACGTGGAACATCCCGAGCTTGTCGTAGATGCCCGCGAGGGTGGAGTGGTCGGCCTTGAACTGGTCGACCTTGACCGGGTCGACGCTGGTCTGCGGGATCAGCGAGCCGGGGATCGCGCCGATGGACAGCAGGAAGAGCAGCAGCAGCGCGACCCGCATCGAGGTCAGCTGCCGCCAGAACCAGCGTGCCCAGCCGAGCGGGCCGAGCGAGGGGAAGGTGACGTCTTCCGTGGGCGCGGTGGAGAGCTGGGATCCGGCCGCGCCGAGATCACTGCCCGCGTCGGCAGCGGAGCCCGGGTCGCGGGGGGTGTCGGTCTTGGTGGACATCAATCAGATCCCAACGGTGGAGCTTTGCGTCCAGCTCTGGAGCTCGGACATCAGGCTGTCCCAGATGCCGGTGACGAGGAGGATGCCGAGGGCGACCATCATCCCGCCGCCGATCCGCATCACCCACAGATAGTGCCGCTTGACCCAGCCGAAGGCGCCGAGGGCCCGGCGGAAGGCCAGCGCGACGACGATGAACGGCACGCCCAGGCCGAGGCAGTACGCCACGGTGAGCAGGGCGCCGCGGCCGGCGCTGGCGCCGGAGTACGCGAGGGCGCTGACGGCGGCGAAGGTGGGGCCGAGGCACGGCGTCCAGCCGACGCCGAAGAGCACCCCGAGCACCGGTGCGCCGGCCAGTCCCATCGCGGGCTTCATGTGGAAGCGCAGTTCGCGCTGTCCGAAGCGCTTGAGGATGCCGGCGAAGGCCAGCCCGAGCAGGATCATCAGCACGCCGAGGACCCGCGAGACGACGTCCTTGTACTGCTGCAGGGTCTGGCCGAAGAACCCGAAGAGGGCGCCGCCGGAGACGAAGACGGCGGTGAAGCCGAGGACGAAGAGCGCGGCGCCGGCCAGCATCCGGCCGCGCCGGGCCTCGCCGAGGTCGGTGCCGGTGACGCCGGTGACGTACGACATATAGCCCGGCACCAGCGGCAGGACGCAGGGCGAGAAGAAGGAGACGAGTCCGGCGACGAGCGCGAGGGGGACGGCGGCGAGCAGGGTCCCGTTGAGGACGGTCTGGTTTTCCGCGGCGGCGGCGAGCGCGATCACGTGATCACTTCTCGGCGATCAGCGGGGTGATCATCTTGCGGAGATCGTCCTCGGCGAGCGGGCCGATCGAGCGGGCGGCGATCTTGCCGTGCCGGTCGATGGCGATCGTGGAGGGGATGGACTGCGGGTTGAGGCTGCCCTTGGGGAAGCGCAGCATCAGCCGGCCGGTCGGGTCGAACAGGCTCGGGTAGGGCATCTTGTGCTCTTCCTCGAAGCTGTTGGCCTGCGACTTCTCGGAGTCGCGGGTGTTGATCCCGACGAACTGGACGCCCTTGGCCTTGGTGTCGTTCGCGACCTTGGCGAAGTTCGGCGCCTCGGCGATGCAGGGCCCGCACCATGATCCCCAGACGTTGAGGATGACGACCTTGCCCTTGTAGTCGGCGATGTCCAGCTTCTTGCCGGTGGTGGTCTCACCCGAAAGATCGGGGGCCGGCTTCCGCTCGTCCTTCGTGACGGTGTCGATGCCGTTCTTGCCCTGGACGAACCGGGTCTGGGAGGAGCCGCCGGAGGCGCCGTCGCCGCAGGCGCTGAGCGTCAGCGACGCGGCCGCCGCCCCTGCGGCGAGCAGGGTGATGCGGCGGCGGCTCGTGAGGCGGCGGGGGGCGCGGCAAGCACTCATGTGAAAAGTTTCGCATGGGCCCATTCCGGATCTTCCGCGCCCCCCTCCGACGGCCTGCCGCCGCCCGGGGGTAGCCGTCAGGCCGCCGACAAATACGACTTCCAGCCGCCGTAGGGCCGCGCTCCGACCGGAAGCTGCTGGAGCTTGCTCACCACCTCCGGGTCCTGTGCGTCCAGCCAGTCGGTGAACTGCCGGAACGACACCAGACGGACATCTTTGTTCTGCTCATTGGCAATGTGCTTGAGCGCTTCCTCGACGGCATCCATGTAGATGCCGCCATTCCACTGTTCGAAGTGGTTGCCGATGAAGAACGGCGCGCGATTCGTCTCGTAGGCCCGGCGGAATCCGGAAATGTAGGCGTCGGTGGCCTGCTGCCGCCAGCCCGGGTAGTTGACCGGCGGAGCCTGCGTGGAGTTCTTCGACTGATTGAAGAGCATGTTGTAGTCCATCGAGAGCACCTGGGAACTGTGCCCCGGGAACGGAATCAGCTGGAGCGGGAAGTCCCACAGGCCCCGCTTCTTCCTCGGCCACATCTGCATACCGCCGGGCGAGCTGGCGTCGTACCGCCAGCCGAGTTCCTGGGCGGTGGGCAGCAGGTTTCTCTGGCCCAGCAGGCAGGGGGTGCGGCCGCCGACCAATTCCTTGCGGTAGTCGAAGGGCAGCGGTTCGAGGTCGGTGAATCCGGTGTTCGTGCGCCACTGCGTGACGAAGTCCATCGCCTGGTCGATCTCGGACTGCCACTGCCGGGGCGTCCAGTACTTGACCGAGGTCGGGGCGTTGCCGCAGAAGTGCCCGTTGAAGTGGGTGCCGACCTCGTGGCCGTCCAGCCAGGCCTCCCGCACGTACTTCAGCGTCTCCCTGATGTGGTCGTCGCTGAGATAGGGGATGTCGGAGGCGCCCTGCGCGTTGTTCGGCGGGTCGTAAAGGTGCTTCTGGGATTCGGGCAGGAGATACAGGCCGGAGAGGAAGAAGGTCATGGCCGCGCCGTGGTCCCTGGCGAGCTGGAGGAAACGGGGGAAGAGGCCGTTGCCGACCTCTCCGGCCCCGTCCCAGGAAAAGACCACGAACTGCGGCGGGGTCTGGCCGGGCTCGAGTCGTTCGGGTGCCTTGGGCTGATGGGGCTGCGCGCCGGAATATGCTGTCGAACCGTCACCGATGAGCTTTGCCCGGGCCTGGACCGAGTTCTTGACCCGCTGTTTGCCGGCCCCCACGCCATCCGAGTCCGTCGACGAGCAGCCGGCGATGCCCAGCGCAGCGGCTGCACCGACTCCCATACCCAGCAGGCTTCGCCGGCTGATCGCGCGCATACCCTCGTCCCCATCCGTGCTCGCCGAACTCAATATCCATATAAACGGACAATGGAGAGGAGGGCATGTCGAGCGTCGGGGTGACGAGTTATGCGTCTGGACAGGTCATTTCGCCTGCATATGACATTCCGCCAAGTGATGCGCCGTCAGGCCCCGAAAGCCTTGGCCTTTCCCTTGACCGGTTTGGCGCCGGCCAGGAGATGGGAGGGAACCAGGTCGCGCGCGGGCTCGCTGTAGCCCACCGAAATGATCTTGTCGCCGTGGAAGGTGAACGACGTCAGCGAGGCCAGCGTGCACTGCCGCTTCCGCGGGTCGTGCCACAGCCGCCGCCGCTCAGCGAAGCTGCGCACGATCCAGATCGGCAGCTGATGGCTGACCGCCACCGCCTCGTGCCCGCGCGCCGCGTCCCGTGCCGCGCCCAGCGCCGCCATCATCCGCACCACCTGCTCGAGGTACGGCTCGCCCCAGGAGGGCCGGAACGGATTCGTCAGGTACTTCCAGTTCCCCGGCTTCTTCAGCGCACCGTCACCGACCCCGAAGGTCTTCCCCTCGAAGACGTTGGCCGCCTCGATCAGCCGCTCGTCGGTGGCCGTCTCCAGGCCGTGCGCCCCGGCGACCGGCTCCGCGGTCTCCTGGGCGCGCTCCAGCGGCGAGGCGACGACATGCGTGATGTCCCGCCCCGCCAGGTGCTCCGCCACCCGGTCGGCCATCTTCCGCCCCAGCTCGGAGAGGTGGTAGCCGGGCCGGCGCCCGTAGAGCACGCCGTCGGGGTTGTGCACCTCGCCGTGCCGCATCAGATGCACCACGGTGATGTCTTCGCTGCTCATGTCACCCATTCATTCAGTCGTCGGCAAGCAGTCGCCGAAAGCAGTCACCGGCCCGTGCGCCGGAGGTGTCCTCAGGCCGTCGCCGCGGCCGCGGCCCGTGCGGCGGCCGGCAGGGCGGCGGCGATGCGCTCGACGGCCGCCGCGTCGTGTGCGGTCGAGACGAACCACGACTCGAAGGCGGACGGCGGCAGGTAGACGCCCTGCGCCAGCATCGAGTGGAAGAAGGCGGTGAAGCGGAACGATTCCTGCGCCTTGGCAGCGTCGTAGTCGGTCACCTCGGCATCCGTGAAGAAGACCGTGAACATGTTCCCCGCGGCCTGGAGCCGGTGCGCCACGCCCTCCTTCGCCAGCGCGGCGGTGACCAGGCCCCGCACCTCCGCGGAGACCGCGTCGACCTTCTCGTACGCGGCGTCGTCCAGCAGCCGCAGCTGCGCGACGCCCGCGGCGGTGGCGATCGGGTTCCCGGACAGGGTGCCCGCCTGGTAGACCGGGCCGGCCGGCGCGAGGTGCGCCATGACGTCCGCGCGGCCGCCGAAGGCCGCGGCCGGGAAGCCGCCGCCCATGACCTTGCCGAAGGTCATCAGATCCGGACGTACCCCATCAATGCCGTACCAACCGGCCTTGCTGACGCGGAAGCCGGTCATCACCTCGTCGGAGACGTAGAGCGCCCCGTCGCCGGCGCACAGGTCCTTCAGGCCCTGGTTGAAGCCCGGCAGCGGCGGCACCACGCCCATGTTGCCCGGCGCCGCCTCCGTGATCACACAGGCGATCTCGCCCGGGTGCGCGGCGAACGCGGCCCGCACCGCTTCGAGGTCGTTGTACGGCAGCACGATCGTGTCGCCGGCCTGCGCCCCCGTCACCCCCGGCGTGTCGGGCAGCCCGAGGGTCGCCACGCCCGAACCGGCCGCGGCCAGCAGCGCGTCCACGTGCCCGTGGTAGCAGCCCGCGAACTTGATCACCTTCGGCCGGCCGGTGAACCCGCGCGCCAGCCGGATCGCGGACATCGTCGCCTCGGTGCCGCTGGAGACCAGCCGCACCTGCTCGACCGGCGCGATCCGGGCCACGATCTCCTCGGCCAGCTCGACCTCGCCCGCACCGGGCGTGCCGAAGGACGTACCGCGGGCGACCGCCTCCTGGACCGCAGCGATCACCTCGGGGTGCGAGTGGCCGAGGATCATCGGCCCCCAGGAGCACACGAGGTCGACATACTCACGGCCATCGGCGTCGGTGAGGTACGGACCGGTACCGGACACCATGAACCGGGGCGTACCGCCCACGGCGCGGAACGCCCGCACCGGAGAGTTGACGCCGCCCGGCGTCACGGCGGACGCACGGTCGAAGAGCGACTGCGAAACAGGGGCTTCATACGGAAAAGACACTGTGATCCTGACCTGCATAAACGGCGGGTGGGCGGCGCGCGGACGCGGCCCTGCTGACTAGGGAGGCGGGAATCTTCCTCGCGATACGCCTGCGGGCGCCGCTCGGTTCACCCTCGCTCCTTTTTTGATTCCTCTCGCTTTCGACCGGGCGTCAGCCCCCACTCGTCTGCGAAACTGGGCCGACGTACGAGTAAGTCACGCAAGCAATGGTCTCAGAGGCGCACGGGGGCGTGCGGCCGGGCGTTTCACGCGCCGGTGACGGGGGAGGTCTCTGAGACGATGATCGGGTTGCGCGGCTGGGGCTGCGAGTGGTCGGGTGGAGATATGCATCGCGGTGGCGAACTGGGCGAGGGAACCAATGACCGGGGTCCCGAGCGCGCCCAGCGCGGCCGTCACCGGCGCGAGGAATCCACGGGTGACCGGACCACGCGCGAGGAAACCACGGGCCACGAGAGCACAGGCGGGGAAATCAGAGGCGGCCGCATGGGGGTGACGTACAGGTACTTCGGCGCGCCCAACGGCGCGACGGCGGCCCGGGTCCCCGTCTCCATGCGTCCCGAGGAGCTCGGCGGTGACGAGCTCGGCATGGGCGGCATGTTCAGCAAGATCAAGCCGGAGACGATGGCCGCCATGGTCCTCACCGGTATAGAGGGCATACCCCTCCATAAGGTTCCGCCGCTCGAACTGGTCGTCCTCCACCCCGACTACGCCGTCGTCAAGCTCCCGATGACCGTGGTCGACCCGCTGCGAGGCGTCGGCGAGGAGTCGGTCGGCGCGGCCGCCTTCATCTGGTCCACGGTCCCCGACCGCGGCGGCCCGCGCGACGCCTTCACCGTCTACCAGCTGCTGCACGAGTGGCAGGACTTCAGCCACCGGCTGCACGAGGCGGGGCACCAGGCGTACTGCCTGGTGTGGCCGTAACGGGTCGGCGCGGGGCGAGACGCGGTGCTCGGCCCTGGGGCCCGGCCGCGCCCCGGGCCGCGCCGCACCCGGGGCCGAACGCCGCCGCTCACCACGTGGGGCGGGCCGACACACCGCCGTCCACGACCAGATCGTGCCCGGTGATCCAGGACGCCATCGGCGAGGCGAGGAAGACACAGGCATCGCCCACGTCCTGAGGCGTGCCCAACCGCCCGGCGGGTGCCGCCGCCTGCCAGCGTCGCACCCCCTCCGGCCAGTCCCCGGCCAGGCCGGGCCGGTCGATCAGGCCGGGCGAGACGCTGTTGACGCGGATGCCGTATGCCCCGTATTCGAGCGCCGCCGTACGCGCATGCATCACCACCGCCGCCTTCGACGCGCAGTAGTGGGCGTGCCGCGGCGCCGGCCGGTCCGCCTCGATCGAGGCGATATGCGTCACCGACCCTCCGGCGCCCGCGCGCATCACCGCCGCCGCGGCCTGGGTGCAGGCGAAGACGCTGTGCACGTTCACGTCCGCCACCGCCCGCCAGTCGGCGAGTGACATCCCCGCCAGCTCCTGCGTCGGCTGCACCCCCGCGTTGTTCACCAGCGCGGTCAGCCGCCCGCGCCAGCCGGCCGCCTCGGCCACCAGGCGGTGGCACTCCTCCTCGTCGGCCAGATCGGCGGCCAGCGCCAGCGCGCTCCCGCCGTCCGCCTCGATCCGCCCGACCAGCTCCCGCGCCGCCTCGGCGCCCGTCCGGTAATGCGCCACGACGGCGGCTCCCGCGGCGGCGAACCGCAGCGCGATACCGCGGCCGAGGCCGCCGGCGGCGCCGGTGACGAGGACGACCTGGCCGCGGAGGTCGGGGAGAGCGGGGTGAGGGGAAGGGCCGGGGACGTCGGACGTGGTCTCGGTCATGGTCGGTTCGGTGGTTGGTTCGGTCATGGTCGGCTCAGGGCGGCGATCCGCGCTGCCTCCTCGGGGAAGCGCGCGGCCAGTTCGGCGGCGTCCCCGTGCTCGTAGTCCTCGAAGGTGAAACCCGGCGCCATCGTGCAGCCGAAGAGCGTCCAGGAGCCGCCGTCGGCGACCTCGGCGGCCATCCAGGTACCGGCCGGCACCGTGAACTGGACGTGCTGCCCGCCGAGCACATCCGGCCCGAGGACGACCGTACGGGCGCCGCCGTCTTCAGGGAGGAGGAACAGGGCGAGCGGATCACCGCGGTAGAAGTGCCAGATTTCATCGGTGGGCAGCCGGTGCAGGGCGGAGAAGTCGCCCGGCTCGGCGGTCAGCAGCATCACGATCGCCGAGCCCTCGGGCCGTCCGTCGGCACGCTCGGGGCCTGCCCAGGTACGCCGGAACCGTCCGCCTTCACGGGGCAGTGGCGTCAGCCCGTAGAAGTCGATCAGCGCCTCGGGGAGCCGGTCGCCGGGCACCGGCTGCTCGCCGCCCATCGGCCGCTCGTCCGTCCGCTGCTCGCCCGTCCGCTGCTCGCCGGTCCACTGCTCGTCCATCTGACGGCCGCCTCCCCTCGGTCCGCTGACTGCCGGGTCGTGGGTACAGGCTAGGGGTGACGCCAGTTGGGTGCGGGCCCATTCGAGCAGGTGGCCGAGCCCGCGCGGAGGCACTGCCCGGCGGGGGCGTCGCCCGTGCGGAGGCGATGTGCGTGCAGCGGCGCTGCCAAACCGGAGGCGTTGCCAAGCCGGAGTGGTTGCCCGGCCGGAGGCATTGCCCGGCGGCCGACGGCCCGTCAGGCGGCTGTCCAATACGGGTCACGGCCGGTCTCCGCCAGCAGCACGTCGAGCGCGGGGGCGCCGGGCGGGACGGGGAGCGGGTCGGCGAAGACGTTCATCTTCCGGGCCGTCGGGGCCATCTGTGCGACCAGTGTCCGCAGCTCGGCCACGCACCCGACGGGCGGCGCGTACGGCCTGCCGGTCGCCCGCGCCACGTCCCAGGCGTGCACCGTCAGATCCAGCAGCACCATCGCGCCGACGGTCCGGGCCGGCAGGTTCATTCCGCCGGTCAGGCCGTCCTCCGCGCCCGGCGCCGCCCACGCCTCGACCAGCCGCGCCGTCTCGTCGGCGAACCGGTCGGGCCACCGCGCGCCGTACTCACCGAGGCGGTCGGGGGTGGTGCTGAAGTCCACGTCCTTCTTGGCGGCCAGCGTCTGAAAGGCGACGACCACCTGGAAGAGGTGGTTGAGCAGCGCCCTCAGGTCGTACTCGGCGCACGGCGTCGGCAGTCCCAGCTGGTCGTCGCGCACCCCGCGCAGTACAGGGAGCGCCGCGTCGGCCGCCGCTTCGAGCAGCGCGCTGATCGGTGGGGACGCGGGGGCCGATGAGGGCGAGGGAGCCGGTGCGGCCGCGGGGGCCGGTGCCGTTTCACTCGCGGGCGTTTCATCCGGAATGTCTTGCATGTCGGTCATGGCGATGACGCTACGGGGCGCGGCCGGAGGCGGCTTGAAAAAATGCGACAGCCCGCGCGACCGGTCAGGCGAAAGCCCGCCCGACCGCTGCGGCCTGCGGCCCGACCTCGCGGGCCGGGCGGGACGGCGCGGGCACCCCCTAAAATCCAGGCATGGCCGCTCCACGGCGCGATGCCCGGGGCATCGTCGACGCCCCCGGACTCTTCACGCGGGTGCAGTTCCGCCGCCGCACCCCCGCCGCACCACTGCGCCCCTACGTCGAGCACTACTGGCTGATCGACTGGGATCTGTCCGAGCCGTATGCCACGCATGTCGTTCCGCACCCCTGCGTGAACCTCGTCTTCCAGCGGTACGCCGACCGGCCCGGCTTCGGTGAGGTCGCGGGCGTCGGGCTGGAGCTGTTCGCACAGAAGCTGACGGGGCGCGGGCGGGTGTGCGGGGTGCAGTTCCGGCCCGGCGGGTTCCGGCCGTTCACCCCGGAGCGGCCCGCCACGGACTGGACGGACCGCCGGTTGCCGCTGGCCACGGTGTTCGGGGCCACCGATGCCACGGCCACCGGCACCACCACCCCCGACACCGCCGCCCCCGGCACTGCTACGCCCGGCGTCACGGCCGCCGGTGCCGCAGCCGCCGTACTGGAGCCGGACGACGAGGACGCCCGGGTGGCCGCGCTCGACGCGTTCCTGATCCCCCGCGTGCATGCCGGGCCCCGGATCCTCGCCCAGGCCGACCTCGTCATGGGACTGGCCGACCGGATCCGCACGGACCGTACGATCCGCCGGGTCGCGGACTTCGCGCAGGCCGAGGGCATGTCCGTACGGGCCCTGCAGCGGCTGTTCGCCGGATACGTCGGGGTCAGCCCCAAGTGGGTACTGCTGCGCTACCGGGTGCACGAGGCCCTGGAGCGCGCCGCGTCCGACGCGGAGGTCGACTGGGCCGCGCTCGCCGCCGAACTGGGCTACAGCGATCAGGCGCATCTGATTCGCGAGGTCAGCGCCACCGTCGGGGTCCCGCCCACCACCTACGTCCGCTGACCCCGGCCGCCGCCGGGAGCCCTCAAAGCTGTCCGGCAAGCAGGGCTGTCGGACCTCATAGCCGTTCGGGCATCAGGGCTGTTCGGCCGTCAGATAGCGCTGGATGGTGGGAGCCAGCCAGGCGACGACCTCGTCGTGGCTGAGATTCACGGCCGGCGGGATGCGCAGTACATAGCGGCACAGCGCCATGCCGAGTATCTGGGACGCGATCAGCGCGGCACGGGTCGGCGCCTCGTCGGGCACCGGGCAGACCGCGGCCAGGACCGGCTTGATCTGTTCGGCGAACACGCCTCGCATCCGCTGCGCGCCCGCCTCGTTGGTGACCCCGACGCGCATCATGCCGGTCAGCGTCTCGTCGCACTCCCAGCGCTCCAGAAGGTGGCGTACGAGCCGGGCGCCGGCCTCATGGCGCGGTACGTGGGTGAGATCCGGGGCGTGCACCTCGATCTCGGAGGCGGCCGCGAAGAGACCGGCCTTGTTTCCGTAGTAGCGCATCACCATCGACGGGTCGATGTCCGCGTCCCTGGCGATGGCGCGGATCGTGGCGCGCTCATAGCCGTCCGCGGCGAAGCGGTCCCGGGCGGCGGCCAGGATCGCGGCGCGCGTCGCGGCGGAGCGGCGGGGGCGGGCGGGGTCCGCCGGGCTGTCGGGCGCGGCAGGCGCGACAGGCGCGGCCTCGGCGGGGGAGGGAGCGTGTTCGACCATGTCAACAACTGTAGGCCAACACCTGTTGACACACCAGATCCGCTCGCCTTACGCTTGCCAACAAGCGTTGACCAACATGCGTTGGCATTGCGCCAGGCACCGGCGCAGACACCAGCAGACGCAGGCACGGACACCGACACCCGCACCCACACAGGCACGGCGCAGACGCGAAAACCGGCACAGGAACAGGCATAGGCATAGGCACAGGCGCAGGAGGCGGAAGCCATGGATGCCATGAACCACAAGCCCGGTCACGACGGCCACGACGGCCACGACGGCAGCAGCGGTCACGACGGCCGCAGCGCTCACAGCCGCCACGACGACCACGGCTCCCCCGGAACGGACGCGACGCGGAAGAACCGCGATCGCAAGGACCACGACCGGAAGGACCGCGACCGGGTGGCCCGCGATACGGACGTCATCGTCGTGGGCGCGGGCCCGACCGGCCTGCTGCTCGCCGGGGACCTCGCCGAGGCGGGCCTGGGTGTCACGCTCCTGGAGCGCCGCCCCGCCACGATCAGCAATCTCACCCGGGCCCTGGCGGTCCATGCCCGCACCCTTGAGCAACTGGACGCCCGGGGCCTCGCCGACGAGCTGGTCGCCGGCGGCCACCGGGTCCCCGCCATCCGCCTGTTCGGGGACGCCACCTTCGATGCGACCCGGCTCCGCTCCCGCTTCCCGTTCGTGCTGATCACCCCGCAGTTCGAGGTGGAGCGGCTGCTGGAGCGGCGGGCCCGCCGGGCCGGGGTCGTCTTCCGCTACGACTCCGAAGTGCTCGGCCTCGATCAGGACGCGGACGGCGTGACGGTGCGCTTCCGTACCGCCGACGGCCTCGGCAGCATCCGTGCCGCCTACACCGTCGGCACCGATGGCGTCCGCAGCATCGTCCGCGAAGCCCTCGGCCTGCCGTTCCCCGGCAAGTCCGTGATCCGCTCCCTGGTACTCGCCGATGTCCGGCTGAGCCGGGAGCCCGAGTCCCCCTTCACCGTCGCCGCCAACGGCGACGCCTTCGCCCTGGTCGGCTCGTTCGGCGACGGCTGGTACCGCGTCATCGGCTGGAACCGCCACCGCCAGGCCGACGACGACGCGCCCGTCGGTCTCGACGAGGTCCGCGAGTTCACCCGGCTCGCCCTCGGCAATGACTACGGCGTCCCCGAAGTCCGCTGGGTCTCCCGCTTCCACAGCGACGAGCGCCAGGCCCCCCGCTACCGCGTGGGCCGCGTGTTCCTCGCCGGCGATGCCGCGCATGTGCACTCCCCCGCCGGCGGCCAGGGCATGAACACCGGCCTCCAGGACGCCGCCAACCTCAGCTGGAAGCTCACCGCTGTGCTCCGGGGCCACTCCCCCGACAGCCTCCTGGACAGCTATCAGACCGAGCGCCACCCCGTGGGCAAGCAGGTGCTGCGCAGCAGTGGCGCCCTCATCCGGCTCGCCCTGCTGCACACCGCCCCCGGACGCGCCGTCCGCACACTCGCCGCCCGGCTCGTCAACCATCTGCCGCCGCTGTCCGGCCGCGCGATCCGCACCGTCTCCGGCATCGGCATCGCCTACAAGGCCGGGCCCGGCGCCCACCCCCTCGCCGGCCGGCGCGCCCCCGACATCCGCCTGGCCGACGGCGGGCGCCTCTACGCACTCCTGCGGCAGGGGAGGTTCGTCCTCCTCACCCCCGCCGACGAGCCCGGCGTTCCCCACACTCCGCCGGGCAAGGAGGACTCCCCCCGGTCCGCCGCCGGCCGTGTCGTCACCGCCTCCTGGCGCAGCGGCCGCCGCACGGCGCTTCTCGTCCGCCCCGACGGCTATATCGCCTGGGCCACCGATGCCACGGCCCCCGCCGAGCGCGCCGCGGCGCTACGCTCCGCTCTCCTCCACTGGACCGGCGCCGCTCCCGAGGACGGCGACCCCATAGGCACCGGCCGGCCCGCCTCCCTCACCGCTCCAGCACATGCCGCAGATATGCCCGGGGATCGTTGAGATAGCGCCGCCAGTGGTCGACCAGCCCCAGCTCCGCCCACTCCACGCTCCGCATCCCGTGCTCGCCGACCTCCACGATCGCCGCACCGGGCAGCGCCGTCAGCAGCGGTGAGTGCGTGGCGCAGATGATCTGCGCGCCACCGCTCCCCAACTCGTCCATCAACCCGACCAGTTCCAGGCAGGAGGAGAAGGACAGGGCGGCCTCGGGCTCGTCCATCACATACAGGCCCTGCTGCGAGAACCGCTCCCGGAAGGCCATCAGAAAGCCCTCCCCGTGGCTCATCTCGTCCGGGGACCGGGACAGCCGGTTCGACCTCCGCTCCCCGTTCAGCGCCTCCAGCGCCGTCTCGGCCCGTAGGAAGAAGCCCCGCCTGCGGCCCCGCGGCCCGCGCACCATCCGGCGCCCCTCCCGCGTCGGGTCGAACCGCATCAGCCCGCCGAGCAGCGACGCTTCCCGTGAACTCGCGTACTTGTATCCCGCCGAGCCGCCGTACGAATCCAGTCCGAAGCCTTCCGCCAGTGCCTCGGCCAGCGTCGACTTGCCCGAACCGTTCTCCCCCACCAGAAACGTGACCGGAGCACGGAAGGCCAGCCCCTCGTCGGCCAGCTGGCGCACACACGGCACCGTCCAGGGCCAGCCGTCCCCGGCCGTCCCCTCCCCCTCCGGAACGTCCACGTAAGCCCGTTCGATCAGCATGCCCCGAAGCTCTCACACCCCACTGACAGCCATCCGCCCACAGCACCCTGACGAATCCCCCGCCCGGCCCTGGAAGAGCCCCTGCCCGACTTGCCCCATCCCCCGCCCAGCCCCGGAGGCCCCTCCGTCCGCCCCCGACGCCCCCAACCGGCACCCGCCCCCGCCCCGCCCCCGCCGGACCCTGGAGGCTCCCCTGCCCGCCCCGACGTATCCCCCCGCCGGCGCCCGCCCCAGCCCGGCACCCCGTCCCTCCCGGCAGCCCGCCCCAGCCGAGCGGTATGCCCCAGCCGGACCGAGGCCCCGTTTCCGTAGGCTTCACGCATGCTGTTCGCCCGCTCCGCCGCCCTCTTCCTCGTCGCCGCCCTCTTCGAAATCGGCGGTGCCTGGCTGGTCTGGCAGGGCGTCCGCGAACACAAGGGCTGGGTCTGGATCGGCGCCGGAGTGATCGCGCTCGGGGCGTACGGCTGGGTCGCCACGTTCCAGCCGGACGCCGCGTTCGGCCGCATCCTCGCCGCGTACGGCGGTGTCTTCGTCGCCGGATCGCTGGCCTGGGGCGCGATCGCCGACGGCTACCGCCCCGACCGCTGGGATGTGACCGGCGCACTGATCTGCCTGGCCGGAATGGCAGTGATCATGTATGCCCCCAGAGGCCGTTGAGGCCGCCTGCATATCCTGGCCGCGGACCATCCTCCCCCGAGCCCGTGCGGAACAGGGGGACCCCCCACAGCCCCGAGGAGAGTGCCATGACCGCCGAGGTCCGTACCGCCGTCGTCACCGGAGCGAGCAGCGGCATCGGCGCCGCCACCGCGCGGGCCCTGGCCGCTGCCGGCTACCGCGTGGTGCTCACCGCCCGCCGCAAGGACCGCATCGAAGCGCTCGCCGCCGAGCTGCCGGACGCCGAGGCTTACGCCCTCGACGTCACCGACCGCGCCGCCGTCGACGCCTTCGCGGCCGCCCTCGAGCGCTACCCCTCCGTCGACGTCCTGGTCAACAACGCCGGCGGGGCCTACGGCGCGGAGCCGGTCGCCACCGGCGACCCCGCCGACTGGCGCGCGATGTACGAGGTCAATGTGCTGGGCGTGCTCCACATGACCCAGGCACTGCTGCCCGCCCTCACCGCCTCCGGCGAGGGCACGGTCGTCGTCCTCTCCTCCACCGCCGGCCACGGCACCTACGAGGGCGGCGGCGGTTATGTCGCCGCCAAGCACGGCGCCCATGTCATCGCCGAAACGCTCCGCCTGGAGCTGTGCGGCGAGCCGGTGCGCGTCATCGAGGTCGCCCCGGGCATGGTCAAGACCGACGAGTTCGCCACCACCCGCTTCCGTGGCGACTCCGCCAAGGCGGCCAAGGTCTACGAGGGCGTCGACCAGCCGCTGAACGCGGACGATGTCGCCGACACCATCACCTGGGCGATCACCCGCCCCGCCCACGTCAACATCGACCTGCTGGTGGTCCGCCCCCGCGCCCAGGCCTCCAACTCCAAGGTCCACCGCACCACCTGAGACAGGCACCACCTGAGACGCACCACCTGAGATGCGCTCACGTGGACACGCTCCAGGCAGACACGCTCCACGGAGGCACGGGCGGCCTGGCGACATGCGAAGAGCGGTCCGGCGCACACCACGCCGGACCGCCCAGGGCTACGCCCTCTCAGCCCCCAGCCCTTCACACACCCCACGCCACCTGCTTCAGCCTGGCCACAACCTCGACCGTTGCGACGATCCGTAGAGACCGCCCAACGCGCCGGGGCCCATGATCACTCCACTGGAATGCGGATGCACCGGTGGGGCGAGTGCTGCGGACCAGGGTTCACCGGGTGCAGGTGGCGTCAGAGGCCGGCGCCGCCGGAGATCCCTGCATGGCCCGAGACGGGGCCTATCTGACCGCTCACGCCGCCCGAAACCGAGCCACCCAGAGCGGGCAGCGCAGGCAGAGTGGGCAGGGAGGAGTCTGCGCCGCCCAGCAGGTTTTCGGCCCCGAGAATTCCGCCGGAGACATTGTCCAGTTCGCTGTCGGCGATCTCGTGAGCCTCGTTCTGGGGCATGGAGTCCTTACGCATGGCTGGCCCTTCCCTTGGTGGTTCGTGGTGATCCTGAGCGATATCGGCCGCCCCGGCGAGAGGCTGCTCCTGCCGGTTAAACGACCCCTGACATCCGGAAGCGGGTACGCAACTTCCGATTGACGCGAGATCAAACCACGTCCACGGGCGCCCGGCTACCCCGACCCGTCGGCCATTTCTGCAGACTTTCCGGTATCGCATGATGTCGGCCGGTGGAATTCTCGACCGGATGGTGACGACTCCTTCACGTACTTTTCGCCGACCAGGGATTGTGGAGGGGTACCGACAGTGCCACTCGAAGGACATATCAACCCCGGGAGCGGGAGCGCCCTGCGTGAAACGGGATTCGGCAGCGAGTACGTGCCCATTCTGCGTAGAGAATGCGCAGGGTGGGCCGTACCCCACCGCCCTGCGCGCGCTGGGCGAGTGACCGGCCGCCGCCGACCGCGTCGGTCCGCGGGGCGGCCGAGGCACCGGGGCCACCCTGGTCATGCCGGGCAACCTCTACGGCTACGGCTACGGCTACGGCTACGGCTACGGCCCGGCGGACGGCCCCCTGACCGAAGAGCCGCCGCTCACTGCGACGGGCGCCAAAGGGCGGGCACACGCCGCCAGTTGGGAGCCGGCGCAGCAGCTGCACGAGCAGGGTCGTACGAGGACGGCCGAGGTGCGGGCCTCGGGCTCCTTCGAGCCACGGAGCCCGCACGGTCCACCCGCGAAATGGCCGATCGCGGTACGGGCCACGCCTGTCGATGAGCAGGTCAGGGCGGCGGTGGACTGATGGCGTTACCGACCGGCCACCAGTGGCTGAGCTGGGTGGCAGGGAAAGGCATGTGGTGCGCGGCGGGCACGGCCGAGGACGCCGCGCCGCGAGGTCCGCGATCTCTCTGCACGATCTGATCACGGACCTCCCCGACCACCGGCATACGTGACGCGCTCACGGACCGTCCCGGCATCGCCGTCCCGGCATCGCTGTCCCGGCATCCGGTGCGGCGAGCGCGCCGGCCACGCCTCCGCATCCGGTCTGAATGCGGTCAGAGGCGGCGTACCCGCGCAGCGATCCCATGACCGAGCAGAAGGTAAATCACAGCAGGCAGGCCATAGTTGAGGAAAACCCGCAGACCTTCGAGCTTCATGGTGAAGATGTCCTGAGACCAGCCGGCGAGGAAGTCGGCCATACCGTGCACAAAGCCGACGAAGACATTTCCCTGGTTTGCCTCAAGCAGGTACAGCAGGATCCAGAGGCCCAGAAATCCTGCCGCGATGTCCGCGAGCGTATGAATGATCAATGCTGCCCGGTTTGCCCCGGTGCCGTCCTGGTTACGCCCATAGGCGCCCCCGTTATGGCCATAGGGGTGGTAGGTGTCATGTGCGGGTACGGGTTCATGGGGATTGCTCATGCCCTCCTTGCTTGCCTCGCACGGATACCCGAAACCTCTTTCAAACCTGCGATTCCGTATCGGTTCCGGATCTTGGATCACACGTCGATCCTTACGTCCGCACCCCGCCTCTCACTTCCGTCGCTTTCGGAACCACGGAAAGACACATAAGCGACACTTTCCGATAAGGCGAGTGTGTTCCGCCCCTGAGGAAATCCCCGCCGTTCCGGGCCGCCATCGCCACAGCTCCCAACGACTGCCGCCGCCCACCAACTGAAACGGCGTCTGAACTCCGGGCCGCCCGTGGAGCGGCGGCCGACGCCCCTCACCCCGTTGCCGGTCCGGGGGCCGTCGATCACGCGCAGCACCGAAGATCACCCCTTGACGCAGACGACCTGAGGTCCTGGGCGAAGAACCGCTTCTTCGCGGCGTTCCGGCCCATCCTGCGGCCGGCTCCGCCGGAGTGATGCCGTTCCTGCGGTCGGCGCCGCCGGAATGATGCCGTACTCGCCACTGCCACCCGGATCACCCCCTTTCACCCACATGTGAAGACCGCGCCCCAAGTGGCGATTCAGAACTTGCTGCGATCCCCCTCGGCCGCTCCAGCCGTATCGGCATCGGCACGCTCCTGAACCAGCAAACAAATTGACGCCTAGTCAGTTTCCTTGGCTCGATTATCATGATCGATTACGGTCATGTCACCGGCCTTCGGAGAGGAAATGCCCCATGCCAACGATCAGCATCATCACCCCCGTACACAACGGCGGTCATCAATACATTGACGAGGCTTACCAATCCCTGCGAGAGCAGAAGCTTCCAGGCGACTGGGAATGGCAATGGTGCATCCAGGAGGACGGTCACACCGGAATCACCGCCAACCTCATTCCCGAGGATCCCAGGATCTCGGTCGAATCCGGCCTACCGGCGCGCGCCGCGGTGGCGCGAATGCACGGCCTCACGCGCGCGACCGGCGAATTGATCCGGAATCTGGACGCCGACGACGTATTGCTGCCGGGATCCCTCGAACGCGACATCGAGACATTGGAACGAGTTCCGTGGTGCGTATCCGCGTGCCTTGACCTCCACCAGGACGGCAGCACATCACCGGGACCGTACGACCCTCCGGGCGGCCCGGTCGAGCCTGACAGGTTCTTCCACGAGGTGATGGAGAACCGTCTGTCCGTACAGACAACCACGTTCGCCGCACACCGTCCGCTGGTGCTCGCCCTCGGCGGTTGGCATGCACTGACCGGAGCCGAAGGGATAGCCCTGCTGCTTGCCGCGGAGGCCGTCGCACCCGGTGAGTTCATCGCAGCGCCGAGCACCCTTTACCGGAAACACCCCGACCAGACCACCGCCACGGCTCACTACTGGAACCAGGCAGAGGCAGCTACTCGAATAGAAGCGGGCATACAGCGCGCCCGGGCGTTGCGGGAGACCGGTTGGACCTGGCGGTGAAATCCCGTGCGCGCACGAAGTAGCACGAAGCAGCGCGCCACACCTTTGCCGATACGACCGGAGGGACCGAGCGATATGTCAGCAACGTTGACGGTGAACTTCGGTGGACTTCGGTGAACTGCGCCTTCGGATTCTCACGAACGAGACTTCCGCCGGCAGTGCCGCTCTCGCCCTGCCGTAGTCCCTTGAGCAAATCGAACTGCGTGATCACCCCGAGCTTGACGACGGCGCCCTAATAGGCGCCTTCCTCAATCGCCCCCGGGCATCCCCTTGATGGTGGCCCTCATATTGCCGCCCGCTTTCGGATCCGGGATCACGTCGGCACCGCGTACACCCGGCACATCGCTCGACACGCCACAGTTCTCATGGCCCCCCTCAGCCATGCGCGGAACGCAGCGAAGGGAAGGCACTCAGCAGCGCCGCGAACCGACGCGTACCCACCATCAGAAGACGCCAGAGCCCCGGACCACTTCCGGTCCGAGGCTTGTCGATCACGCGTAGTGCCGCCCTCAGCCCTTCACACACACCACCTGCTTGAGCTTGGCGACCACCTCGACCAGGTCCCGCTGCTGATCGATGACCCTCTCGATCGGCTTGTAGGCACCCGGGATCTCGTCCACGACGCCGGAGTCCTTACGGCACTCCACGCCCCGCGTCTGGTCCTCCAGGTCCTGGGTGGAGAACCGCTTCTTCGCGGCGTTCCGGCTCATCTTGCGGCCGGCGCCGTGGGAGGCGGAGTTGAAGGACGCGGCGTTACCAAGGCCCCTGACGATGTACGAACCGGTGCCCATCGAGCCCGGGATGATGCCGTACTCGCCGCTGCCTGCCCGGATCGCGCCCTTACGGGTCACCAGCAGGTCCATGCCGTCGTACCGCTCCTCCGCCACATAGTTGTGGTGGCAGGAGATCACCGGTTCGAACGTCGGCTTGGCCTTCTTGAACTCCTTGCGGACGACGTCCTGGAAGAGCGCCATCATCACGGCCCGGTTGTGCTTGGCGTACTCCTGCGCCCAGAACAGGTCGTTGCGGTACGCCGCCATCGGCGGGGTGTCCGCGATGAAGACGGCGAGGTCGCGGTCGACCAGGCCCTGGTTGTGCGGCAGCTTCTGCGCCTGTCCCATGTGGAACTCGGCGAGCTCCTTGCCGATGTTCCGGGAGCCGGAGTGCAGCATCAGCCACACCGCGCCGGTGTCGTCGAGGCAGAACTCGATGAAGTGGTTGCCGCTTCCCAGCGAACCCATCTGCTTCGTGGCGCGTTCCTGACGGAACTTGACCGCGTCGGCCACCCCGTCGAACCGCGACCAGAAGTCTCCCCATCCCGCCGTCGGGTAGCCGTGCAGCCGCCCGGGGTCGACCGGATCCTCGTGCATCCCGCGCCCCACCGGAATCGCCTGCTCGATCTTCGAGCGGAGCCGGGAGAGATCACCGGGCAGGTCCTCGGCGGTGAGCGAGGTCTTCACCGCACTCATCCCGCAGCCGATGTCCACACCGACCGCCGCCGGGCAGACCGCGCCGTGCATGGCGATCACCGAGCCGACGGTGGCGCCCTTGCCGTAATGGACATCCGGCATCACGGCCAGACCCTTGATCCACGGCAGGGTGGCGACATTGCGCAGCTGCTGCATCGCGACGCCCTCGACCGTGGCCGGATCCGCCCACATCCGGATGGGTACCTGAGCACCGGGCACCTCGACGTACGACATAACTCCCCCATTCCCCCGAAATTGCGAAAAACGCAAAAGCCGGACAAATTATCCGATCTTGGACGGCGAACCGGCGTTTGCGGCAAGACGTGCGGTAGACATTGTGTCCATCGGCCGCCGACCGGCGGCAACCGTATTTCGCAGGGGAAGGAGCCGCGAGCGATGCCACGGAAGCCGTTCGTACCCGGTGCCGCACTGGTGGTGGCCGCGGCGCTGGCCGCGGGCCTTACCGGCTGTACCGGCAGCTCCAGCCCCGACGGTGGCCCCGCCGACGCCAAGAGCGGCGACGCCGCCACCTCCAGCCAGGCCGCCGAGCCGGGCCGCTACCAGACCCTCCCGGAGGCCTGCGGGCTGCCCTCGCGCAAGGCCATCCGCGGCATGCTCCCCGGCGACGGCCAGGACCTGTCGGACGCCGAGGCCCGGAAGATCTACGGCGGCGTGGCCGACATCACCTATGACACCGACCGCCGCGTCGGCTGCCGGTGGACCCGCGAGACCACCGCGGGCACCCGCCACCTGGGCCTGGACATCCAGCGCGTGGTCTCCTACGACGCCGCCACCAGCGATGAGGACAAGGCGCAGGGGATCTACGACGAGAAGAAGCTGGCCGCGCAGATACCGTCAGGCGGCGCCGGCTCCCCCTCGCCCGCCGCCCCGTCCCCGTCCGCCCCGAAGGACAAGGGCAAGGGCGAAGGAACCGTCACGAACGACTCGAAGGAACAGAGCGCCACGGGCGGCAGCGCCACGGAGAAGGGCACCACGGACGGGAACGCCACGGGAAAGCCCGGCAAGGCCCCGTCCCAAAGCCCCTCGCAGGCATCCGGGGACCCGAGTGCGGACGCGAGCACGGACCCGAGCGCGGACCCCAGCGACTCCACCGCCCCGCGCGTCCTGGGCGACCTCGGGGACGCGGCGTTCCTCAACGACAAATTGGTCACCGCGGACTCCGGCGTGCACCGCGATGTCACTGTGGTCTTTCGCACGTCGAACGTCATCGTGCAGCTCACGTACGACCAGTGGTCCACGGACAAGACGATGTTGCCGGACAGCCAGGAACTGCAGGACAAGGCCCGTTCCCTGGCCACCGAGCTCGCCGACAACCTCAGCGAATAGTCCGCATCGAGCACATTGACCGATTCGCCGGGCAAGAGGCGGAAACGCCCGGTGTAAGCGTTGCGCTCATCGACATGAATCGGTCACCCACCTCGCCGCGCCGCGTACCGTGCCGTCTAGCCCTGCCCCGTACGCGAGGCGGGGCAGGCCCCACGGCCACCACCACGGCCGTGCCCGCCGACCCGGCGACCGACTCGACGACGACGAACAGCGAAGGAACCATGCACCGTTCAGCCAAGCGCCTTGCCAGCCTCCTCACCTGCGCAGCAGTACCGGTGCTGCTCGTCGCCGGCTGCTCCGGCTCGGACAGCGACAGCTCCGGTGACGCCTCCTCCTCCGCCTCCAAGAGCGCGGCCAAGCCCTCGCCGACCGTCGCGCCCGCCAAGTACAAGAAGCTGCCGAACCCGTGCGAGGTCTTCTCCAAGGACAGCATCAAGAAGATGCTGCCCAAGGTGAAGGACGCCTCCGGGGACCAGGGCAAGTCCTCGGACAACGCCTCCCACGGCACCTGCTCCTGGACCAGCTCGGACGAGAAGGGCGTCGACGGCACCCAGTGGCGCTGGCTGGACATCGGCCTGCAGCGCTACGACTCGGACCCGGGCGTCGGCAGCGGCGAGAAGCGCGCCACGGACTACTTCACCAAGCAGATATCCGAGGCGAAGGCCACCAAGGGCGCCAAGAAGCTCGAGTCCGTCCAGACCTCCGGTACCGGCGACGAGGCCACCGCGATCACCTACGACGTGAAGCGGGACGGCACCAACTTCAAGAACACCACCCTCGTCGCCCGGGCCTCCAACATCGTCGTGACGATCAACTACAACGGCGCGGGCCTGGCGGGCGCGGACGCCCCCAAGGCCGCCGACCTGCTCAAGCAGACGCAGGCCGCCGCCAAGGAGGCGGTCACCTCCGCCACCAAGCCCAAGGCCTGACCCCGCCGGCACCAACCGAGCACCCACCGAGAGCCCACCGACGGCGCCCGGGCCCGCTCCGGCCCGGGCGCCGGGGCGTCTCCCATCCCGAGCGCCGGGGCGTCTCCCGGCCCTCCGGCGCGCTCCGTCCGTCATACCGGCCCCACGCCCGCCCACAGGCATGTGCCAGGCTGTCGCCCGCAACAGACCGACTGGGAGGGGTCCTCGGGTGGCCGCGCCACTGAAGCTGACACGCACACACCGGATACTCATCGGAGTGGTCATCGCCGGCGCGGTGGTGATCGCCGGCATCGGCTTCGCCGGCTCCTACGCGGCCGTGCGTGAACTGGCCCTCAAGAAGGGCTTCGGCACCTTCGCCTACTTCTTCCCCCTCGGCATCGACGCGGGTATCTGCGTTCTGCTCGCGCTGGATCTGCTGCTGACCTGGATCCGCATGCCGTTCCCGCTGCTGCGGCAGGCGGCGTGGCTGCTGACGGTCGCCACGGTGGCGTTCAATGCCGCGGCGGCGTCCGACCCCCTGGGCATGGGCATGCATGCCGTCATCCCGGTGCTGTTCGTCGTCACCGTCGAGGCCGCCCGGCACGCCGTCGGCCGGATCGCCGACATCACGGCGGACAAGCACATGGAGGGTGTGCGCCTCACGCGCTGGCTGCTGGCACCCGTCCCGACGTTCCTGCTGTGGCGGCGGATGAAGCTGTGGGAGCTGCGGTCGTACGACGCGGTGATCAAGCTGGAGCAGGAACGGCTCGTGTACCAGGCACGCCTGCGGTCGCGGTTCGGGCGGAGCTGGCGCCGTAAGGCTCCCGTGGAGTCCCTGATGCCACTGCGGCTCGCCCGGTTCGGGGTGCCGCTGGCGGAGACCGCTCCCGCGGGGCTCGCCGCCGCGGGCATCGAACCGCAGCTGCTCCCGGCACCCCGGCAGTCCGTGACACCCGCCGTGGAGCCGAAGGCCCAGGAACCGGCCGGGCCCCAGACGCCGGCCGAGCCCCAGGCGCCGGCCGTGGCCCACGATCCGGCCGGGGCCGAGGGCCTGCCGAACCAATGGTTCGCGGCGCCGCAGCAGGTGGCCTACCAGGGCGGCTACGACCCGGCGTTCGTCCCGGAGCAGCAGCCCCAGCTCCCGTACGACGAGCACCAGCAGCCCCCGGCGCACCAGCAGGCCCAGGTACCGCCGCCGCGCACGCCGGAGCCCGACCCGCAGGTCCCGGTGCCGAACGGCGCAGGCGGAACCCGCCCGCTCGGCATGGGCACCCCGGAGGCACCCCCGCAGCCCGCTCCGGCACAGGCACCGGCACCGGCCGCAACCCCGACCGACGAGGACCTTTACCAGGTGTTCCGCCACTCGATAGAGGGCGAAGGCATGCCCACCCCGGGCGCCTTCGCGGCCAACCTGGACGCCCAGTACGGAATCCGCCTGCAGTCACGGGAACTGAACCGCTACATGGACCAGTTCAGCGACCGCCTCAACGCGGAAATGATGGACGAGCACATCGCGTGACGCACCCGCCGGGTGCCTTGCAAACCCGGAGTTCGGTGCACGTCAGCGTGTCAGTGCCGTTGCCGTATCCAGCCCGGTGGCGAAGTTCGGGAGCGGAAACCAGAATGGAAGGGGGTTGCCGACGAGCGATCACTTGCCCCCGCGCGAGGAGTGACGCTTCGTCTCAGGCAAAGCCGCACTCTCCTCAAGACGACGCCTCGCTCCCGTGGCCCAGCAGCGGCTGGTCGAAGCCGAGCGGAAACAGCGAGTTTTGAGGTGACAGTATGTTCCGAATCATCACGCAACTACTTCTGGCCGGCGCCGTTTCCACGTCGATCGCGCTGGGTGTGGCGCCGGCTGCAGCGTCAGCGAGCGCGCCCGGCAACGTAGCGGCCTCGGCATCGCAACTGCCCAGCGCACCCTGCCCCGATGACCCCGGCCGCGACTGCACTTCCCCCGGCACGGGTACGTGCCCCCCGAATGACCCGAGCGGGCAGCCAGCGGAAAATCTGGGCTGTACCGCATACCCGTGGCTTCGTTGATCTCTATGAGCAGCGTTTGTCGGCCGGTTCCGGAGGAAGTTGGCGAGCAACCGGCTCAGGAGTCGGCCGCTCCGCCCCTCCCCGTCGAACGTCCCTAGACCGCCCCGGCCCCCGTCCGGTCCCGCAGCTGCTTCGCCTTGCGCTTCCTGTCCGCGTCCCCCCAGACGGCCAGTGCGGCACCTGCCGCGAAGAGGCCGACATAGGCGGCCGACGGCAGATCGAACCAGTGGGGCAGCAATCCCCAGGCGTGGTCGAAGAAGACCTGCCCGATGAATCCCATGACGCCCTGGATCATGATGATGAAACCTAAGATTCCCCTCATGGCTCCAGCGTGAAGGGTCCGGCCCCGGGAATCCTCGTTCCCGGGGCCGAACCCTTCTCATCCCTCGGTCGGAGGCCGCGCCGGGGTGTCTACGACTCCACGGCAACGGCGCTCCGACGGCCCCTCAGCCCCCCAACAGCTTCCGCACCCGCTCCGCGCCCACGGCCAGCAGCAGAGTGGGCAGCCGCGGCCCGGTGTCCCGGCCGACCAGCAGGTTGTAGAGCAGGGCGAAGAAGGCACGCTGGGCGACCTTCAGCTCCGGCGTCGGCTTGGCGTCCGGCTCCAGGCCCGCCTGCACCTTCGGAACGCCGTAGACCAAGGTCGTCAGGCCGTCCAGCGACCAGTGCTCGTCGAGACCGTCGAGCAGCAGCCGCAGCGAGCCCCGGGACTGCTCGTCGAGCGTGCCGAGCAGTTCCTCGTCGGGCTCGTCGCGGACGATGGTGCGCTGCTCGGCCGGGACCTGGGTGTTGATCCAGTACTCGGCCTTGGCCAGCCGCGGCCGGGTCTCGTCCAGCGAGGTGACCGGGTTGTCCGGGTCCAGTTCGCCGAGGATCCGGAGCGTCTGCTCGTCGTGGCCCGCGGTGATGTCCGCGACCGAGGCGAGGGTGCGGTACGGCAGCGGCCGCGGCGTGCGCGGCAGCTCACCGGCGGCGGTACGGGCCGCCCGGGCGTACGCGGCGGCGTCGGCCGGCAGCGCACTGCCGTCGGCGACCTTGGCCTCCAGCTTGTCCCACTCGTCGTAGAGCCGCTGGATCTCCTGGTCGAAGGCGATCTTGAAGGACTGGTTGGGCTTGCGGCGCGCGTACAGCCAGCGCAGCAGCGGCGCCTCCATGATCTTCAGCGCGTCACCCGGCGTCGGCACCCCGCCGCGCGACGACGACATCTTGGCCATGCCGCTGATGCCGACGAAGGCGTACATGGGGCCGATGGGCTGGTCGCCGTCGAAGATCTGCCGGACGATCTGGCCGCCGACGACGAAGGACGAGCCCGGCGAGGAGTGGTCGACACCGGACGGCTCGAAGATCACGCCCTCGTAGGCCCACCGCATCGGCCAGTCGACCTTCCAGACCAGCTTGCCGCGGTTGAACTCGCTCAGCCGGACCGTTTCGCCGAAACCGCACTCCGAGCAGGTGTAGACCAGCTCGGTGGTCTCGTCGTCGTACGAGGTGACCGTGGTCAGGTCCTTCTCGCACTGCCCGCAATAGGGCTTGTACGGGAAGTAGCCGGCCGAGCCGCCGCTGCCGTCGTCCTCGGCGGCCGCGCCCGAGCCCTCGGCGGCCTCCAGCTCGGCCTCGTCGACCGGCTTCTGCGACTTCTTGGCCGGGGCCTTCTTCGTGCGGTACTGGCCGAGGATCGCGTCGATGTCCGCGCGGTGCTTCATCGCGTGCAGGACCTGCTCGCGGTAGACACCGGCGGTGTACTGCTCGGTCTGGCTGATGCCGTCGTACTCGACGCCCAGCTCGGCCAGCGCCTCGGCCATGGCGGCCTTGAAGTGCTCCGCCCAGTTCGGGTACGGCGAACCGGCCGGGGCCGGCACCGCGGTCAGCGGCTTGCCGATGTGCTCGGCCCAGGAGTCGTCGACACCCGGCACGCCGTTCGGGACCTTGCGGTAGCGGTCGTAGTCGTCCCAGGAGATGAGGTGGCGGACCTCGTGGCCGCGGCGGCGGATCTCGTCGGCGACGAGGTGCGGGGTCATGACCTCGCGGAGGTTGCCGAGGTGGATCGGGCCGGACGGGCTCAGGCCCGAGGCGCAGACGACCGGTTTGCCCGGGGCGCGGCGCTCCGCCTCGGCAATGACCTCGTCCGCGAACCTGGAGACCCAGTCGGTCTCGGTGCTCTGCTGAGCCACGATCGGCCCTTCCTCTTCCTGGTGCTTCCTGATTGCGCCGTCTTGCGCGTGCGACGCACAAATGCCTGACGGTGCCCATTGTCCCAGACGGAAAATCAGTGGTAGTGCCGTGGGATACTCGTTGGCAAACCCTTTCCCCTCCGACGACACCTCCCTGCCTCCTCCGGAAGAGAGCTCTTCTCCATGGCCTCGGTCACTTCCCTCGCAGCTTCGGTTCACCAGCGCGTCGCGGACGCCCTCTCGGCAGCCCTGCCGGAGGCCGGCGCCGCGGACCCGCTGCTGCGCCGAAGCGACCGGGCCGACTTCCAGGCCAACGGCATGCTGGCGCTGGCCAAGAAGCTCAAGGGCAATCCGCGGGAGCTGGCGACCAAGGTCGTCGCGGAGATCGGCGAGAGCGACCTCCTCCAGGAGATCGAGGTCTCCGGCCCCGGCTTCCTCAACATCACGATCGCCGACCGGGCGATCACCGAGACGCTGGCCGCGCGCGCCGCCGACGACCGGCTCGGCGTCCCGCTCAAGGAGCAGCCCGGCGTCACGGTCATCGACTACGCCCAGCCGAACGTCGCCAAGGAGATGCACGTCGGGCACCTGCGCTCGGCGGTCATCGGCGACGCCCTGCGCCACATCCTGGACTTCACCGGCGAGCAGACGATCGGCCGGCACCACATCGGTGACTGGGGCACCCAGTTCGGCATGCTCATCCAGTACCTGATCGAGAACCCCGGCGAGCTGGCCCCGGCGGCCGACGTCGACGGCGAGCAGGCGATGAGCAACCTCAACCGGGTCTACAAGGCCTCGCGCGCCGTCTTCGACTCCGACGAGCAGTTCAAGGAGCGGGCCAGGAAGCGGGTCGTGGCGCTCCAGTCCGGCGACGCGGAGACCCTTGACCTGTGGCAGCGGTTCGTGGACGAGTCGAAGGTCTACTTCTACTCGGTCTTCGAGAAGCTGGACATGGAGATCCGCGACGACGAGATCGTCGGCGAGTCCGCGTACAACGACATGATGGGCGAGACGGCGCGGCTGCTGGAGGAGTCGGGCGTCGCCGTCCGCTCCGAGGGCGCGCTGGTGGTCTTCTTCGACGAGATCCGCGGCAAGGACGACCAGCCGGTGCCGCTGATCGTGCAGAAGGCGGACGGCGGCTTCGGCTACGCGGCCTCCGATCTCTCCGCGATCCGCAACCGCGTTGTCGACCTGAAGGCGACGACGCTCCTGTACGTCGTCGACGTCCGCCAGTCGCTGCACTTCCGGATGGTCTTCGAGGCGGCCCGCCGGGCGGGCTGGCTGAGCGACGACATCACCGCGCACAACATGGGCTACGGCACGGTCCTCGGTGCGGACGGCAAGCCGTTCAAGACCCGTGCGGGCGAGACCGTACGCCTGGAGGACCTGCTCGACGAGGCGGCCGAGCGGGCGACCACGGTGGTGCGCGAGAAGGGCGCGGCGATCGGCCTGACCGAACGGGAGATCACCGAGAACGGTGCGCAGGTCGGCATCGGCGCGGTGAAGTACGCGGACCTGTCGACGTCGCCGAGCCGGGACTACAAGTTCGACCTGGACCAGATGGTCTCGCTCAACGGCGACACCTCGGTCTACCTCCAGTACGCCTACGCCCGGATCCGGTCGATCTTCCGCAAGGCCGGTGACGCGGCCCCCGCGGCGCACCCGGAGCTGCCGCTGGCCCCGGCCGAGCGGGCGCTGGGCCTGCACCTCGACCAGTTCGGCGAGACCGTCGCCGAGGCCGCCGCCGCGTACGAGCCGCACAAGCTCGCCGCGTACCTCTACGGCCTCGCCTCGCTGTTCACGACCTTCTACGACCAGTGCCCGGTCCTGAAGGCCGAGGGCGGCCCGGACCAGCTGGCCAACCGGCTGTTCCTGTGCGACCTGACCGCCCGCACCCTCCACCAGGGCATGGCGCTGCTCGGCATCCGGACGCCCGAGCGGCTCTGACCCGAGCGGCTCTGACCCGGGCGGCCCTGCCCGGGCGGCTCTGACCCGGGCGGCCCTGCCCGGGCGGCTCTGACCCGGACGGCTCTGACCCGGACGGCTCTGACCGGCCCGCGTCGTCCGGCCGACGGCGCGGACCCGTCATCGCTTACTCTCCAGCCACTGCGGCCCCGTACAAGACCCTTACAAAAGGTCTGGTACGCGGCCGTTCCGGTCTCCAGGGGAGGGCAACAGCCATGCACCATGCACCACACACGACCGATCAGCCGGCCGCACCCGCCGCCGCCCCGACCCGGCGCACCGCGCTGGGCGCCGGAGCCGGACTGCTGACGGCAGGCCTCCTGGCGTCCGCCACCCCATCCGCGGCCGCCGCGCAGGCCCGCACCGCCCCCGATCCGCACCAGACGCTGCGCCGCCTGGAACACGAACACCGGGCGCGCGTCGGGGCGTTCGCCCACAACCTCGCCACCGGCGCGACGCTCGCCTACCGCGCCCACACCCGCGTCCCCTTCTGCTCGGTCTTCAAGACCCTCGCCGTAGGGGCGGTGCTGCGCGACCTCGACCACCACGGCGAGACGCTGGCCCGCCGCATCCACTACAGCCGCGCCGACCTCGTCGACAATTCGCCCGTCACCGGTGCCCACCTCGCCACCGGCATGACGATCGCCGAACTGTGCGCCGCCGCCCTCCAGCGCAGCGACAACACGGCCGCCAACCTCCTGCTCCGCGAACTCGGCGGCCCGGCCGCCGTCACCGCCTTCGCCCGCTCCCTCGGCGACCGCACCACCCGCCTCGACCGCTGGGAGCCGGAACTGAACTCGGCCGAGCCCTGGCGCAGGACAGACACCACCAGCCCCGCCGCCATCGCCCGCACCTACACCCGGCTGCTCCTGGGCGACGCGCTCACGCCCTCGGACCGGGGCCGGCTGACGGCATGGATGAAGGCCAACGAGACCAATACGGCCCGCTTCCGCGCCGCGCTGCCCAAGGACTGGTCCCTCGCCGACAAGACGGGCACGGGCTCGTACGGCACCGGCAATGACGTGGGCGTCGCCTGGACCCCGGACGGCACCCCGATCGTGCTGGCCGTCCTGACGGGCAAGCCGGAGCAGGCCGCGGCCTCCGACGACGCGCTGATCGCGGACGTGACGAAGGTGCTGGCCCAGGCCGTGACGGGCTGAGCGGCCGGGCGGTTCAGGAGGCCGGGGCCGGGGACAGGGGGCCGGGCCCAGGCGCCGGGGCCCGGGTCAGGAGCCGAGGCCAGGGCTCAGGGGACGCGGTCCAGAAGCGGCGCCCTCAGTGCTGCCAGGGCCTGCGTACCGCGTCCTTGACCTTCTCGCTCGCGTCCAGCCCGTGCCCCGCGGTCTTCTCGGCCTTGCCCTCGGCCTCCAGCTTGCGGTTGTGCGTGGCCCGGCCGACGACTTCCTTCATGGCGCCGATGACCTGCGCGCCCTTGGCCTGCATCTTGCGCTTGGCAGTCATGGTTACCCGCTCCTCGGTCGGTCGGGGCCTTCCCTGACACTCGGCGCGTGCCCGGCAGGCGCCGGACAAAACGTCGCGCCCACGACAAAGCTCCCGCCCCCGTGGTCCGGGGACAGGAGCTTCGGCAAGGCAACGCCGGGCACAGCCGGCCGGGGCGGCTCACAGCCCCCGCGCGACCTCCGTCGCCCAGTACGTGAGGATCATGTCGGCACCGGCCCGCTTGATGCCGGTCAAGGCCTCCAGGATCGCCTTGTCCCGGTCGATCCAGCCCTTCTCGGCGGCCGCCTCGATCATCGCGTACTCACCGGAGATCTGGTACGCGGCAACGGGTACGTCCACCGCATCCGCGACCTTCGCCAGCACGTCCAGGTACGGCAGCGCCGGCTTGACCATCACCATGTCGGCGCCCTCCTCCAGGTCGAGCGCCAGCTCGACCATCGAGTCACGGAGGTTGGCCGGGTCCTGCTGGTAGGTCTTGCGGTCACCCTGGAGGGACGAGCCGACGGCCTCCCGGAAGGGCCCGTAGAAGGCGGAGGAGTACTTCGCCGTGTAGGCGAGGATCGACACGTCCTCGTGGGAGGTCTGGTCGAGCGCGTCACGGATGACGCCGACCTGGCCGTCCATCATGCCGCTGGGGGCCACGACATGGACGCCCGCGTCGGCCTGCACCTGCGCCATCTCGGCGTACCGCTCCAGCGTCGCGTCGTTGTCGACCCGGCCCTCGGCGTCCAGGACACCGCAGTGGCCGTGATCGGTGTACTCGTCCAGGCACAGGTCCGACATGATCACGAGGTCGTCGCCGACCTCGGCCTTCACGTCACGGATGGCGACCTGCAGGATCCCGTCCGGGTCGGTGCCCGCCGTCGCGACGCCGTCCTTCTTCGCGTCCTCCGGCACCCCGAACAGCATGATCCCGGCGACCCCGGCGTCGACCGCCTCCACGGCGGCCTTCCGCAGCGTGTCGCGGGTGTGCTGGACGACGCCCGGCATGGCGGAGATCGGCACCGGCTCGGCGATCCCCTCCCGTACGAACGCGGGAAGGATCAGGTCGGCGGGGTGCAGCCGGTGTTCGGCCACCATCCGCCGCATGGCGGGGGTGGTACGCAGCCGCCGCGGCCGCGCACCGGGAAAGCTTCCGTACTTCGTCATACCGCCCACGCTACGCCCGCTTTGCTCCTGCCTTTGCCGACGCATCGTCGGCAGTCACGGCCCCTCCGCGGCCCCGCTCAGGCCGCCGCAGCAGCCACAGCAGCCACAGCGGGCCCGCCGGACGCCGGCTCCCCGGCCACCGATTCGCCCCGGCAGTCCCGGCAGTCCCGGCAGCGCCCCGGCCACCGGGCACGGAACGCGCGCTCGCAGCCGTCGCAGGTCTGGAACGGATCCGGCGCGGGCCGACGACGGTCATCCGCACCGGGGCCCGGTGGGCCTTCGCAGCCCGGCGGGGCTACTGAGCCTTCGCGGCCCGGTGGGACCCCCCGGCCCGCCGGAAGGGGCGGCGGCAGCAGCTCCCGCAGACGATGGGCGAGCAGCCCGCCAGGTTCTTCAGATCGCACGGCAGGTCCGCGGTCAGCGTGCGGTGCACGGCCGCGACGGTCGCCCCGTTCTCGAACCACGCGGCGACGGCGGAGGCGAGGCGGCGTACGTCCCGCCGGGAGAGCGTGAGCCGGTCATCGGTGCGGCGCAGCGCCGCGAGCAGGGCGACGGCGGCGGCGTGGTGCTCGCCGGCGGGCGCTTCCACGGCGGGGTCCGGTGCCTGCTGCGGCGCGGCCGGGGCGGGTGGCCCGGCCGGGACGGAGGACGCGGCCGGGACGGATGACGCGGCCGGGACGGATGGCGGCGGAGCCTCGTCCCCCTCGTCCCGGGCTGCGGCGGCGGGGACCTCAGCGACGGTGGCCCCGATGACACCCGGAGCATTGTGAGCGTAAGTACGGGTGATCACGCGCCCGTCCGGAGCCCGCTCCCGCACCCGCTCGACATAGCCGTGCGCCTCCAACTCCCGTAGGGCGAAGGCGATCCGGTCCCGCCCCTCGGGGAAGCGGGCCGCGAGCGTACGGATATCGACGGAGGCACCCTCGGGCAGCGACAGGATGTGAGTGCCCACCCCGATCGCGGTCAGGGACAGTTCGCGGTGCTGGGCAAGGTGATTGCCGATGATCGTGTACCGGTCCGGCTGGTACTGCCGGATATGCGTCACCCCGCTGTGGGTGGCACTTCGACGAACACGGTTATACGGGCGCGTGGCGGCGCTAGGCTTCTGTTCAGCCATCGGGAAGGTCGTTTCTTCCTCTGGTGGTCAGGCCCTCGCACTGGGATGGCAGTCCCGGCGGGGGCCGACGCATGTCTGCGGTGGTCAGGCCCGAGCCTGCCCACTCAAGTCACCCGCGCGCCAGCCGAGTTGAGCTGATTCACCCCCACGAGTGACGTACGCGGGGTTTGGTGGGTTTGGAAGGTTCTCTCCCAAGGTTCTTTGTCCTTGACCGCCCGCCGCACCGACGGACAGGCCACCGGGCCCTGGCTTTCCGGGCGCCGGTCCGGTGTTGCTCCCGGACCGGACGCCGAAGCGGGGTGGCCGCTGGCGCGATCACCGTGAGGTGATCGACGCGACCGCCTTCAAGTTCCAAACCTGCACGCAGTGGGTCCACCTGCCAGAGAAGTACGGCAACTGGCGGGGTGTCTACAACAGGCTGCGGATGTGGGCCATCGACGGCACCTGGGAGCGGGTGTTTACCGCGTTGACGGCCCAGGCCGACGCGGACGAAGACCTCAACTGGGCGGTCTCCGTGGACTCCACGATCGTGCGCGCTCACCAGCACGCGGCCGGGGCTCGCAAAAAGGGGCCCCGGCCGGCGAGCCGACTGACCACGCCATCGGCCGGTCCCGTGGCGGACTGACCACAAAGATCCACTGGTCCGCAAGGTGATCCAAAGGAAACTTCCCAGGGCTCATGACGGGGCGCCCGGGAAGGACGGCTTGATGACGCGGCTGCCAAACTTCCACTGTCCGTCCACGCGAACGTATTCGTCCTCGTACTTGACGTGGGAACGAACGTAGCCGCCGTCGTTCTTCACCACTTCCACGAGACAGAAGACACTCCCCGCCGCGCAGTTGCCCTCGATGTCCGTCACCAGGTGGTTGAACATGACGTGGATGACGTAGCGGGCATGGGCGAAGAGTGAGTCGCGGAAGAAGTCGCGTATCGCCTCGCGCCCTTGGAACAGGCCGAAGCCGGTCTCGCGTTCGTCGAGGACGCCATCCTCGGCCCAGCAGCCGGAGGACTCATTCAGCCGGAAGCCGTCGAAAGCAACCGCGTAACGAGTGTTGAGATCGTGGATGGCGGCACGATCGGCCAGATGACTCATGGGACAACCTCACGTGAAGAAGCGGCGCCGTGCGCCCTAGCCCTGGCTGGCTCGGACGAGCCGGGGGAACGGTGTACACGGCTCCCAGCCCGTGTCAAGGCTCCCCAGCCATGAACTGACCAGTGATCCAAACGAAACCGCCTAGGCAGTGTTTCTCGGATCTCCGGACGTGGGTGGGGTGTTGGGGTCAGGCTGGTTTCATGGGTCGTGGGGATTTAACGAATGCGGAGTGGCATCGACTGGAGTCGTTCTTGCCTCGGGGTGGTGCGCGTGGGGGTCGGTGGAGTGATCATCGGCGGGTGATTAACGGGGTGCTGTACCAGGTGCGGACGGGTGTGCAGTGGCGGGATCTTCCCGAGCGGTTCGGGCCGTGGGAGACGGTCTACAAACGTCATCGCCGCTGGTCAGCGGACGGAACGTGGGAGAGGCTGCTGTCCCGTGTCCAGGCCGCCGAGGATGCTGAGGGCCGAATCGACTGGGAGGTGTCAGTGGACTCCACCGCGGTGCGGGCTCACCAGCACGCCGCCGGCGCGAGGAAGGTGCCCCCAGCCGCGGTTCCTCAAAAGGGGGCCGGGCAGGGGACAAACCGGGTCGGTCCGGTGCTGCGGAAACTGGCCGTCCGATTGGAGGAGGTGGTCAGATCGGCGAATGCCTGGGACGCTCCCGCGGCGGCTTCACCACCAAAATCCACCTCGCCGTCGAGGGACGATGCCGGCCCCTCGCGCTCGTTCTGACACCCGGGCACTACGGTGACGGCCCCCAGTTCGAGCGGGTGCTGGAGCAGGTTTCCGTGCCCCGCACCGGAGTCGGACGGCCCCGCACCCGGCCCGACCACGTCCTGGCGGACAAGGCCTACACCTCCCGCAAGAACCGCCGTTACCTGCGACGACGCGGAATCCGGCACACCATCCCCGAACGCCTCGACCAGCAACGACACCGCCACAACCGCGGCTCCGACGGCGGCCGGCCCACCGGATTCGACAGCGAACGCTACAAGAAACGCAACACTGTCGAGCGAGCCATCAACCGCCTCAAGGGCTTCCGGGCCGTCGCCACCCGCTACGAGAAACGCGCCTACGTCTACCTCGGAACCGTCACGGTCGCGACCCTCATGATCTGGCTCCGAACATGATCCGAGAAACAGTGCCTAGGCGACCTGCCCGTCCAGCGCGGCACGGAGCCAGTCGTCCATGGCGCCGATGGTCGGCTGCCGGGAAGCGGAGGGGAGTTCGCCGACGAGCTGCCAGTAGCGGTCTATGAGGGGATGCGCGATCCGGCCCAGCTCGGCGCTGAGTTGGCGGCGGAAGGCGGGGGTGTCCCGCGTGTTGCGCAAGCCGGCGTGGGCGGCGACGAAACAGTCGAGGGCTTCGCCCGCGTGCGGGGGCCGTCGGTCTCGTACGTCCGCAGAGGCGAGCGCACACGCCTCGACGAGCCCCTCGTAGAGGACGGCCGGGCGGCAGGCCTCGTCGGGGGTCCGGGGGGCGAGGCGGCGGATGTTGATGTCGACGACGCGGCTGTCGGTGGCGACGGCGTGCAGTCGGGCGAAGACCAGCACCTGGGACGGGGTCGGGTCGGCCGGGGGCTGCGGCACCGCCGCTTCGAGCAGTGTGGAGAGCAAGCGGGCAGGGAGCCGCGCGGGGAGTACATGACGCCAGAAGCGGGCCAGGGCGTCCGTGTCGGGCGGGACGTTCACCGCACCGATCAGGCGCAGGCGGTCGGTGCGTTCCTCGGGGGTGCAGTCGCGGAGAAGATGAAGGGCGGCCTCCCGCCAGCGCAGGGCGGACAGTTGCGTGCCGAGTTCTCGGAGCTGCCCCGCGACGGCGTCCTCCAGGGCGTCCGCTGCACCCGGCGCGTCCTCCTGGGCGAGGACCCGGTCGACCTGCGGCAGTGGCAGGTCGAGGGTGCGCAGCGAACGGATCAGGCGGAGTCGGTCCAGGGCCTCGGGGCCGTACCGGCGGTGGCCCCCGGCGCTGCGGATGGCCTCGGGCAGCAGGCCGCGGTCCGAGTAGAAGCGGACGGTCTTGACGGTGACGCCTGCCTGCTCGGCGAGTTCGCCGATGCTCCACATGCCGTCGGGGGACGCGGACACGGTCATGCCTTGAACCTCCCTCAGGGGGAGTTCCTACCGTAACGGCATGCGCGGCCGGGTCAACGGGGGTCCGGCCGCGCGGCCGAGCTGTGCGAGGAGGCGTTGATGACGGCGTATGTGCTGGTGGCGGGCGGTCATATGGGCGGCTGGCTGTGGCAGGACGTAGTGGACCGGCTACGGGAGCGGGGAGCCGAGGCCTACGCGGCCACGCTCACGGGCATGGGCGACCGCCGCCATCTGGCGGGCCCGGAAACGAACTTGGCGACACATATCGAGGATCTGGTGCAGCTCATCGATCACTTGGATGCGCCGGAGGTGGTGCTCGTCGCCCACTGTCACGGCAGCTTTCCGGCGCTGGGCGCCGCCGACCGGCGCCCGGAACGGGTGTCCCGGATCGTGTACGTGTCGGCGCCCCTGCCGATGGACGGCTACTCGGTGCACGGCCTGATAGACGCATTCGAGACCGATCCCGCGGTCCGCGACGGGTGGCGGCAACGGGCCGAACAGGCCGAGGACGGCTGGCGGATCCCCCCGCCGTCGCTCGACGACGCGCAGGCCCGGAGCAGCGTCGCAGGCGTCCCCGCGGACGCGCTGGCCCGGCTCGTCCGCCTGGCCGCGCCGCAGCCGCTGGGTACGCTCACCCAGCCGCTCCGGCTGTCGGGGGCCGCCGCCGAGCTGCCGATGAGCGGCGTCTTCTGTACCGGCACGGGGATGAACATCGCCATGGTCGAGTCCCTGGTGCGGTCGGGGGAACCGCTCTTCCAGGTGCTCGCCGAGCCTGATGTGGCCTTCTTCGAACTCGACACCGGGCACTGGCCGATGCTCTCCGTCCCGGACGGGCTCGCCGAGGTGCTGCTCCGGGCCGCCGCGGGTGAAGGGCAGCGGGTGACCGCGTAGTCCCGCTCAGCGCAGGCGGCCGCCGCCTGCCCTCGCGCAAAGGGCGCCCCCAAAGGGGCGCCCTTCAAGCCGTTCCTGCTGCTACCGCTCAGCTACGAGCCCGCCGACGCGACCCGGGCCGCCGCTCGCTCGGCCGGGTGACCGGGTCCCCGGCCTCGACCGCGGTATCGCGCCGCGCCGCGCCGAAGTCCGCCAGCGCCTCGGCCAGCTTGTGGACCGACGGCTCGGGCGACATGACGTCCACCCGCAGGCCGTGCTCCTCGGCGGTCTTGGCGGTGGCCGGGCCGATACAGGCAATGACCGTCACGTTGTGCGGCTTGCCCGCGATGCCGACCAGGTTCCGCACGGTGCTCGACGACGTGAACAGCACGGCGTCGAACCCGCCGCCCTTGATCGCTTCCCGCGTCTCGGCCGGCGGCGGCGAGGCGCGCACCGTCCGGTAGGCGGTGACGTCGTCGACCTCCCAGCCCAGCTCGATCAGACCGGCGACCAGGGTCTCGGTGGCGATGTCGGCGCGCGGCAGGAAGACCCGGTCGATCGGGTCGAAGACCGCGTCGTAGGGCGGCCAGTCCTCCAGCAGACCGGCGGCCGACTGCTCACCGCTGGGCACCAGGTCGGGCTTCACGCCGAAGGCGACCAGCGCCTTGGCGGTCTGTTCGCCGACCGCGGCGACCTTGATCCCGGCGAAGGCCCGGGCGTCCAGGCCGTACTCCTCGAACTTCTCCCGGACGGCCTTGACGGCGTTGACCGAGGTGAAGGCGATCCACTCGTAGCGCCCTGTGACCAGGCCCTTGACCGCGCGCTCCATCTGCTGCGGGGTGCGCGGCGGCTCGACGGCGATGGTCGGGACCTCGTGCGGCACCGCGCCGTACGAGACGAGCTGATCGGAGAGCGAAGCGGCCTGCTCCTTGGTCCGCGGCACGAGTACCCGCCAGCCGAAGAGCGGCTTGGACTCGAACCACGAGAGGCGGTCGCGCCGATCCGCGGCGCTGCGCTCCCCGACCACGGCTATGACCGGCTGGCCGCCGTCCGCCGAGGGCAGCACCTTGGCGGCCTTGAGCACCTGGGCGACCGACCCGAGGGTGGCGGTCCAGGTGCGCTGGCGGGTGGTGGTGCCGGCGACGGTGACGGTCATCGGGGTGTCCGGCTTGCGGCCCCCCGACACCAGCTCACCGGCGGCCGCGGCCACCGAGTCGAGGGTGGTGGAGACGACGGCGGTGGCGTCACTGGCACCGACCTCGGACCAGCAGCGCGCATCGGCGCTGCGGGCGTCGACGAAGCGCACGTCGGTGCCCTCGGCGTCGCGCAGCGGGACACCGGCGTACGCGGGCACGCCGACGGCCGCGGCGATACCGGGCACCACCTCGAAGACGATGCCCTCGGCGGCGCACGCCAGCATCTCCTCGGCGACATCACCGTCGAGACCGGGGTCCCCGGTGACGGCACGTACGACCCGCTTGCCCGCACGGGCGGCCGTCATGACAAGATTGGCGGTGTCCCGAAGGGGAGAAACGCCAGTGGGGGTGACGGGGTTTGACGCCTCGTCAGCTGTTGCCTGCAGTGGTGTGTCCACCTGTGCGCGGGCATGCACGCGCACGACGTCCAGCACCTGCGGGTCGGCAATCAGTACGTCCGCGGAGGCCAGCGCCTCCACGGCACGCAGCGTCAGCAGACCCGGGTCTCCCGGCCCGGCACCCAGGAAGGTGACCTGACCGGCGGCGGAGTGGTTTGGGGCGGTGGGGTTCAAAGTGCTCGCTCCCCCATAAGACCGGCCGCACCCTTTGCGAGCATCTCGGCGGCGAGTTCACGACCCATGTTCAGCGGGGTCGACACGTCGTCGGGAGAGGCGGGTACGTGCCCGGTGGTGGACAGTTGCACCAGCGTGCTGCCGTCGGTCGTGCCGACGACACCACGCAGATGCAATTCGTTGACAGCCTGCTCGTCAGCCTTGGGGCCTCCCCTGCTCGAGCGGACTCGAGAGCTCGGGGAAAGGTCGGCCAGCGCTCCGACGGGTGCGGAACAGCCGGCCTCCAGGGCGGCGAGCAGGGAACGCTCGGCGGTCACGGCGACCCGGGTGTCCGGGTCGTCGAGCTCGACGAGCTCGGCGATGAGGTCCACGTTGACCGCAGCGCACTCAATCGCCAGTGCCCCCTGGCCGGGGGCGGGCAAAACCATGTCGGGCGACAGCAGCTGCGTCGCCTCGTCGATCCGGCCGATCCGGGTGAGTCCGGCGGCGGCCAGTACGACCGCGTCCAGTTCCCCCTTCTCGACGAAGCCGATGCGGGTGTCGATGTTCCCGCGTATCGGCACGGTCTCCACACGCCGGCCCAGCGACCTGGCCCAGGCGTTGAGCTGCGCCATCCGCCTGGGGGAGCCGGTGCCGATACGGGCCACCCGGTCCTCGTCGGCGGTCAGCTGCTCGAAGGTGAGCCCGTCCCTGGCGATCAGCGCGTCCCTGGGGTCTTCCCGTACGGGTATCGCGGCCAGCGTCAGGGTCTCGGGCTGCGTGGTGGGCAGATCCTTGAGGGAGTGGACGGCGAAGTCGATCTCCCCGGCGAGCAGCGCGTCACGCAGCGCCGAGACGAAGACGCCGGTGCCGCCGATCTGCGCGAGGTGTTCCCGGGAGGTGTCGCCGTAGGTGGTGATCTCCACCAGCTCGACGGGCCGGCCTGTCAGCCGGCGGACCGCCTCGGCGATCTGCCCGGACTGGGCCATGGCGAGCTTGCTGCGCCGCGTGCCCAGCCGCAGTGCTCTCGTGGTGCTGTCGGTCATGCCCGCTCCCGTGCATCGTGCCTGTCGGCGCGCGTGTCGGCCCGGCTGACGGCGGCGACCGTCTGGGGGTCGAGGTCGAAGAGTTCCCGCAGGGCGTCCGCGTACCCGGCGCCGCCGGGCTCGCTGGCCAGCTGCTTGACCCGGACGGTGGGCGCGTGCAGGAGTTTGTCGACGACGCGGCGCACGGTCTGGGTGATCTCGGCGCGCTGCTTGTCGTCCAGGTCGGGAAGGCGGCCGTCGAGCCGGGCGATCTCGCCGGCGACGACATCCGCCGCCATGGTGCGCAGGGCGACCACGGTGGGGGTGATGTGCGCGGCCCGCTGGGCGGCGCCGAACGCGGCCACCTCGTCGGAGACGATGCCGCGCACCTTGTCCACGTCGGCCGCCATCGGCGCGTCCGCGGACGCGTCGGCCAGCGATTCGATGTCGACGAGGTGCGCGCCCTCGATCCGGTGGACCGCGGCATCTATGTCCCGCGGCATCGCGAGGTCGAGCAGCGCCAGCGGCGCCGTGTTGCCCTGGCGCGCGGCCGCGACCATCTCGCCGGCCAGGACCAGACCGGTCGCGCCGGTACAGGAGACCACGATGTCGGCGAGCGCCAGCTCCTGGGGAACGGAGGTCATGGCGGCCGCACGGGCCCGCAGCCCGTTCGCGGCGCCCGGCCCGCCCGGTTCGGTGAGGATCTGCACGAGCCGTTCGGCGCGCTCGACGGTGCGGTTGGCGACGGCCAGTTCGCCGACACCGGCCCGTACGAGGGTGGTGGCGGCCAGCGACGACATCGAGCCGGCGCCGATGACCAGCGCCCGCTTGCCGCGCGCCCAGGTCTCGACGTCCCGGCCGCCCGCGAGCTGCTCCAGCCCGAAGGTGACCAGCGACTGTCCGGCCTTGTCGATGCCGGTCTCGCTGTGGGCGCGCTTGCCGACCCGCAGCGCCTGCTGGAACAGGTCGTTCAGCAGCCGGCCCGCGGTGTGCAGTTCCTGGGCGACGGCCAGCGCGTCCTTGATCTGCCCGAGGATCTGGCCCTCGCCGACGACCATCGAGTCCAGGCCGCAGGCCACCGAGAACAGGTGGTGGACGGCACGGTCCTCGTAGTGGACGTAGAGATAAGGGGTGAGCTCTTCCAGGCCGGCGCCGCTGTGGCGGGCCAGGAGGGTGGAGAGCTCGGCGACACCGGCGTGGAACTTGTCCACGTCGGCGTAGAGCTCGATGCGGTTGCAGGTGGACAGCACCGCGGACTCGGTGACCGGTTCGGCCGACACCGCGTCCTGCAGCAGCTTGCCGCGCGCCTCGGGGGCGAGCGCGGCCCGCTCCAGCACGCTCACCGGCGCGCTGCGGTGGCTCAGTCCGACGACCAGGAGAGTCATGCCGGCATCACGGCGGGCATGTCCCCGTCAGGTCCCTTGCGGTCGCCGGCCACGGCTGCGGCGGCACGGGCGGCCGTGGCCGGGGTGCCGCTCTCGGGTCCGGCCTCCTCGCCTGCCTTGCGCTGCTCGTGGAAGGCGAGAATCTGCAGCTCTATCGACAGGTCGACCTTGCGCACGTCCACCCCGTCGGGGACGGTCAGCACGGTCGGCGCGAAGTTGAGGATCGAGGTGACGCCGGCGGCGACCAACCGGTCACAGACCTGCTGGGCGGCCCCGGCCGGCGTGGCGATGACACCGATCGAGACGCCGTTGCTCTCGATGATGTGCTCCAGCTCGTCCGTGTGCTGGACACCGATGCCAGCGACGGGCTTGCCGGCCATGGCCGGATCGGCGTCGATCAGCGCGGCGACCCGGAAGCCACGGGAGGCGAAGCCGCCGTAGTTGGCGAGCGCGGCGCCGAGGTTACCGATACCGACGATCACAACCGGCCAATCCTGCGTCAGCCCCAGCTCGCGCGAGATCTGGTAGACGAGGTACTCCACGTCGTAGCCGACACCGCGGGTCCCGTAGGAGCCGAGGTAGGAGAAGTCCTTGCGCAGCTTGGCGGAGTTGACCCCGGCCGCGGCGGCAAGTTCCTCGGAGGAGACCGTGGGGACCGAGCGCTCGGACAGCGCGGTCAGTGCACGCAGATACAGCGGAAGCCGGGCGACGGTGGCCTCGGGAATGCCTCGGCTGCGGGTCGCCGGTCGGTGATTTCGGCCAGTTGCCACGGTGCTCCTGCGGGTAGAGCGGGGCTGCGGGCGACCGCATGGAACCCGACCGCCCTGTCTTCTGCAGGCTATGTCTTTGTGAACGCGTGCACAAAGATGGTGTCCGGTTTGTCCGCCCAAAGTGATGGGGGTCACGCGCCTATTACAAGCCGCCGCGGAACCAACTCCCACGTCACACCGTTCACTCGCGCCACCCGTGAAACACGGCAGCACCCACGGGAGCACGCGCCCTCACTCCTCACCGCTATACCCCCGGAAACCTACAAATCGCCCATCGATGGTAATCGACCCGGACGCCCGAGGGCGCGCCCCGCTCTCCGGGCTCCGGCGGGCCGGGTCCGACCCGGCCCATACGGCACGCCCGGCCGGCGGCAGGGAACCGGCCCCGGCGGCAGGGCACCGATGCCAGCCCCGGCAGCTGAGCCCCGGCCCTGGCGGCAGGGCTCCGGTCTTGGCGGCAGGGCTCCGGCCCCGCCCCGGCCACTACGGCCCGCCTGCCCGGCAGGGCCCCGGCCCCGGCCGCTACGGGCACGCACGCAGACAGGCAGGCACTCCCGCCCGCGCACCGCGACCCGGCACAATGACTCCATGGCCCCCTTGTTCAGCTCGTTCAGCCGCAGCCCCCGCAAGAACCCCGCCGACCGGATGGTCACCCTCGTCGGCAAGCCGGGCTGCCACCTCTGCGACGACGCCCAGGCCGTGATCGAGAAGGTGTGCGCCGAGACCGGCGCGTCCTGGGAGAAGAAGGACATCACCGAGGACGCCGAACTGCACCGCAAGTACTGGGAGCAGATTCCGGTCATCCTCGTCGACGGCGCCCAGCACGACTTCTGGCGAGTCGACCCGAAACGCCTGCGCACCGCCCTGGGCGCCTGACCCCACCCCACCGACCCACAGCGGGGCCCGTCCAGCCACGCCGCCGCCAACCCACCCCGGGCCCCACCGCGCCACGCCGCCGCCCCATTCGGAACGCCCCCGCCGCTCCGCCGCCCCACCTGGAGCCCGCCGCCACGCTGCCGCGCCGCTCGGAGCCCCACGTCGCGTTGAGCCCCCTCGAAGCGCCCCCGCCTTGCTGCCGCCCCTCCGGTAGCGCCCCGGCCACCTTGCGGCCCCCTTGGAACGCCCCCTTTCCCACGCCGCCGCCCCCTCGGAAGGCCTACGCCACGTTCGGCCCCCGCCGCGTTGCGCCCCCTCGAAACTCCGCCCGCCGCATTGCAGCCCCTGGGATACCCCCCCCCCGCCACGCTGCCGCCCCCTCGGAACACCGCCGTCCCCCTCGGAACACCGCCCGTCGCGTTACAGCCCCCGGAATACCCACTCCCCCCGCCACGTTCTGGCCCGCAGGGGGCCTCCCCTCCCCCTACGGGAAGTGTTCGCCCGCCCCCTAAGGCCCCCGCAGACATGGCCGTAATGCACACTTCCCTCACTCCAGGCCCTCATGACACGCGCCCGTAACCGGAAGCACCGAACACACTGGCTACGCTAGGCGCCATGTCGCCCGCTCGCCGATCCGGCTGGATGCCCTCCGGGGCGCTCTTCGACCTGGGCTGGATCCCTCGCCGCAGACGACCCGCCACGGCCCGCAGCGTGCTGGCCGGCGAGGCCGCCGCCGAGGCTGCCCGCAAGTCCTCCCAGGAAGCGCCGCCCGCCGAGGAGGCCGAGACCCCGGCGGAGCCCGACTTCCCGGTCGTCGGGGACACGGCCGCCGCCGCCTTCTTCGACCTGGACAACACCGTCATGCAGGGCGCCGCGCTGTTCCACTTCGGCCGCGGCCTGTACAAGCGGCACTTCTTCCACAAGCGCGACCTGGCCCGCTTCGCCTGGCAGCAGATCTACTTCCGGCTGGCCGGCTCGGAGAACCCCGAGCACATGGCGGACGTCCGCAACAGCGCACTGTCCATCGTCCAGGGCCACCGCGTCGCCGAGCTGATGTCCATCGGCGAGGAGATCTACGACGAGTACATGGCCGAGCGGGTCTGGCCGGGCACCCGCGCGCTCGCCCAGGCCCACCTCGACGCAGGCCAGAAGGTGTGGCTGGTGACCGCGGCCCCGGTCGAGACCGCCACGATCATCGCCCGCCGGCTCGGCCTGACCGGCGCGCTGGGCACCGTCGCCGAGTCCGTCGGCGGGGTTTACACGGGCAAACTGGTCGGCGAGCCGCTGCACGGCCCGGCCAAGGCCGAGGCGGTCCGCGCCCTGGCCTCCGCGGAGGGCCTGGACCTCTCGCACTGCGCGGCCTACAGCGACTCCGCAAACGACATCCCGATGCTCTCGCTCGTCGGGCACCCCTATGCGATCAATCCTGACAGCCGGCTGCGCAAGCACGCCCGGGAGCAGGGGTGGCGGCTGCGCGACTACCGGACCGGGCGCAAAGCCGCCAAGATCGGCATCCCCGCGGCGGCCGGCGTGGGCGCCCTGGCGGGCGGTGCCGCGGCCGCCGTCGCACTGCAGCGCCGACGCCGCTGACCAGGCCTGATCGCCTTACGGGACGGCGGACCATCCTGGCTTCCTACCCCCTCCGCCGTCCCCTCAGTCCCTTTGCTGCCGGTTAACCACAACACGCCCTCCAACCAGGCAGATTGCGTTTCCTTCCGATCAAAAGTTGCTCAGTAATCGATACTTGATCTGCCACCAATCCGGCACGGACCGTAACTAATCGATGATTTGAGCAACTGGGTGTAGCGCTGCCTGTACGAAGCGTTATTCTCCTCAGACGCAATCCGGAACCCACACGTCCCTACGACGAGTGAACGGTCCCGCACTGCACGTGATGGAAGCTCTGCCTCTGGGAGTCCCGTGTACCCACACGTCGGGGTTGACGCCTCGGGCCTGGCTACGCTGCGTACGACACTCGTCGACCACCTGCGCAGTTTTGTCCCCACCGCGTACGCCGTCCCCGCATTCGCCTCAGCCGTCCCCGCCGCCGGACCCTGCTACGCCCTGGCCGACGGGAGTGCTGCGGTCGGCAAGGCCGCCGGCAGAACCCGCCGCTCCGGCACCGGCACGACCACCGCCCGCCGCCCCGCCGACAGCGACAGCCGTCGCATGATGGACCTCGTCGAACGAGCCCAGGCGGGCGAGGCCGACGCCTTCGGCCGCCTCTACGACCAGTACGCCGACACCGTCTACCGGTACATCTACTACCGCGTGGGCGGCCGCGCCACGGCCGAGGACCTCACCAGCGAGACCTTTCTGCGCGCCCTGCGCCGCATCGGCACCTTCACCTGGCAGGGCCGCGACTTCGGCGCCTGGCTCGTGACCATCGCCCGCAACCTCGTCGCCGACCACTTCAAGTCCTCCCGCTTCCGCCTGGAAGTCACCACCGGAGAGATGCTCGACGCCAACGAGGTCGAGCGCAGCCCCGAGGACTCGGTCCTCGAATCCCTCTCCAACGCCGCCCTGCTGGAGGCGGTACGCAAGCTCAACCCCCAACAGCAGGAGTGCGTCACGCTGCGCTTCCTGCAGGGCCTCTCGGTCGCCGAGACCGCCCGCGTCATGGGCAAGAACGAGGGCGCGATCAAGACCCTCCAGTACCGCGCCGTACGCACCCTGGCGCGGCTGCTCCCCGAAGACGCCCGCTGACCCGACCCCCTGTCCCCGGATGTCGCCGACCGGTCCTGTGCCGTATCTGCTCACTCTTGGTGACCTTCCCTACCCGGTCGGTCAGATCATCGTGAGTGCGTAACCCGAGTGCCGCGCCGCTCGTTGTGCGGGATGCAGGCTCCATGCGGTCATGCCTTGCCCGCTGCCTCTCACTCGATCGAGTGGCGCGGACAACGGCTTGCAACCGTCCGGTCCGTCTGGACAGTCAAAGCCAGTCCGGGGAGTCGAGCGGGATGACGAGAGGAGGTGCCGCCCGTGATCGCGAATGTCTCGGTGCACCGGCGGGCCAACGCCTTCGCCCAGACCCTTGAGGAGCAGGTCCTCGAGGGCACGGCGACCGAGGACCAGGTCGAAGATCCGGCCCAGGCGCCGGGCGAAGCACGGCTGTTGGCGGTCGCCGACGGCCTCGGGAAACTCCCGAGGCCGGAGATGGCAGCCGAGGTCAAGACTGTCCAGCGCGCCCAGCTCATCGCCGCGATGGAGGCCGCCTTCGCCGAAGGCGCTCCGTCCGACGGTGCCAGGGTGCCCGAGCAGCGCGAACACAGAGGCGCGCACCGCGCCACTAAATCCATCGGCAAGCTGCGTCCGCGCTCCCGCCTCACCAAGGGGCTGGCGGCCGGCGGGCTGACGGTCGGCGTCGCCGCCGGGGCGTTCACCGGCGTGGCCGCGGCCAGCTCCGACGCCCTGCCCGGCGACTCCCTCTACGGCCTCAAGCGCGGCATGGAGGACCTGAAGCTCGGCATGGCCGACGACGACTCCGACCGCGGCCGGCTCTACCTCGACCAGGCCGCCATCCGCATGATGGAGGCGCGCCGCCTGATGGAGCGCGCCCGGGTCGCCGACCTTGACCACGAAGCGCTCGGCGAGGTCCGCAAGGCGCTCGCCGGCGTCACCCACGATGCGGGTGAGGGCCACCGCCTGCTGCACCAGGCGTACGAACGCGACGGCTCGCTCGACCCCATCCAGGCGCTGAACTCCTTCACCAAGTCCCACCGCCGCACCTGGTCGCAATTGCGCGACAAGCTCCCGGTGCAGCTCATGGACGTCCGTGACAAGGTCAGTTCGGTCTTCGACGCCATGGACAAGGAGGTCGGTCCGCTCCGCCCGCTGCTGCCGCCCACCCCGGAAAGCCGTAGCCACCACCGCAACACGCCCGCCTCCGCGGGCACCGGCTCCCGGTCCGACGGGCACCCCGCCCCGTCCGGCAGCAGGTCCGCCCCCGGCACCCACACCGGTGGCTCGCACGCCCCCCACCCGTCGTCCTCTCCGTCCCAGGAGGACGGCCTGCTCGGCGGCAACACGGGCGGCCTGCTCGACCCGCCGTCCAAGAGCGGCGGCGCTTCCCCGCAGGACCGCGGCCGCCACCACCGCGGCCGGGACACCGGCGGCCAGCCCGATGTCACCCTCCCACCGCTGATCCCGGGGCTGCTTCCCGGCCTGGGCATCGACGGTGAGGATCTGCCGAAGTAGCGAAGCAGCGAAGCAGTCCCTCCGGCGCTCGGTGTTCTTCTGGTCCTTCCCTCAGAAGAACACCGAGCGTCGCTGTACCAGCAGCTTGTAGAGGGTGTGCTGAATCGTTTCCCGCACCTGGTCCGTCAGGTTGAACATCAGCATCGGATCGTCCGCCGCCTCCGGCGGGTAGCCGGCCGTCGGGATCGGCTCGCCGAACTGGATCGTCCACTTCGTCGGCAGCGGCACCGCCCCCAGCGGCCCCAGCCACGGGAAGGTCGGCGTGAGCGGGAAGTACGGCAGCCCCAGCACCCGCGCCAGCGTCTTGGCGTTCCCGATCATCGGGTAGATCTCCTCGGCGCCCACGATCGAGCACGGCACGATCGGCGCCCCGGCCTTCAGCGCCGTCGAAACGAAGCCTCCGCGCCCGAACCGCTGCAGCTTGTAGCGGTCCGCGAAGGGCTTGCCGATGCCCTTGAAGCCCTCGGGCATCACCCCGACGATCTCGCCGCGCTCCAGCAGCCGCTGGGCGTCCTCCGCACAGGCCAGGGTGTGCCCGGCCTTGCGCGCCAGCTCGTTTATCACCGGCAGGACGAACACCAAATCGGCCGCCAGCAGCCGCAGATGACGCTGCGCCGGGTGGTTGTCGTGCACCCCGACCTGCAGCATCAGACCGTCCAGCGGCAGCGTCCCGGAATGATTGGCGACGATCAGCGCCCCGCCGTCGGAGGGGATGTTCTCGACACCCTTCACCTCGACCCGGAAGTACTTCTCGTAGAAGGGCCGCAGCAGCGACATCAGGACCTGGTCGGTCAGCTCCTCGTCGTACCCGAAGTCGTCGACCTCGTAGTCACCCGTGATCCGCCGGCGCAGGAAGGCCAGCCCGCCCGCGATCCGCTCGTCCAGGGACCGGCCGGGGTCCGTCCGCGGCGCCGCCGCCGGAGGGTGCTCGGTCCGGGCTTCGGGTACCGGCGCCAGCGCCGTACCGCGTCCCGTGCGCCCGGCCCTCCTGGCCTTCCTGCGCGCCCGGGGCTCCTCGCCGAAGGGGATGACCTTGGCGTCCGCCATCGTGGATGGACTCCTCACTGGGTCGGGCCGCCGCGGGCCGGCAGCGCCTCGGCGAGCCGGTCGACGGTGCGGGCGAGGGACTCGGGCGGCAGCAGCCCGGGTCCACGGCTGCGGGCGAATTCCGCGAAGGTCTCCGCCGTCGTGTACTTCGGATGGAACCCCAGTGTCTCGCGCATCTGCGTCGTTTCCACGACCCTGCCGTGCGTGAGCAGCCGGATCTGTTCCGGCGAGAAGTCCGAGATGCCGATGGACCGCAGCGCCGTACCGGCCCAGGTCACGGTCGGCAGCAGCAGGGGCACGGTGGGCCGCCCCAGCCGCCGGGAGGTCTGCGACAGCAGCAGGACTCCGTCCCCGGCGATATTGAAGGTGCCGCTGTTGAGCGTCCCGCGGCGCGGCGCGGCGGCGGCGATCCGCAGCACCTCGATGGCGTCGCCCTCGTGGACGAACTGCAGCCGCGGGTCGTAGCCGAGGACGGTGGGCCACACCGGCAGCGAGAAGTACTCGGCGAGCGGGGAATCCGCACACGGCCCGAGGATGTTGGCGAAGCGCAGCACGCACACCGCCACATCGGGCCGGCGCCGGGCGAAGCCGCGGACATACCCCTCGACCTCGACGACGTCCTTGGCGAAGCCGCCACTGGGCAGCGACTTCGGCGTGGTGGTCTCGGTGAAAACGGCGGGGTCGCGGGGCGCGGAGCCATAGACGCTGGTGCTGGACTTGATGACCAGACGCTGCACATTCGGGGCCTTCTGGCAGGCGCCGAGCAGCTGCATCGTCCCGATGACGTTGGTTTCCTTCACCGAGGTGCGGCCGCCGCGCTTGCTCAACGGCGTGCCGTTGATATCCATATGGACGACCGTGTCGACGCCCGTCTCGGCCAGGACCCTGGCAATGGCCGGATGCCGGATATCGGCCTTGAGGAATTCGGCGCCGCCCAGATGGTGATCCGGTGCCACGGCGTCGACCCCGATCACCCGGTCGACGTCGGGATCGCGCTGGATACGGCGGACGAACCGGCCGCCCAGCTGCCGTGCGACTCCCGTGACGAGCACGACCTTGCCCAAGATCAGCCCTTCCTTCCCGCCGCGACCGCCGTGGCCCGAGCTGTGCAGGCCACGCTATCGGGTAGGTGTTGCGCCGTGATGTCCGCGGGATGCCCGTGGCCACATTTCCGTCCGACCACCGTCCATACGGCCCACAACGCACCGCAGCCCCCGATCGCACAAGGCGATGGGGGGCTGCGAATTCGCGATCAGCGTCGCTTACTTCTTGTTACGACGCTGAACACGGGTGCGCTTGAGCAGCTTGCGGTGCTTCTTCTTCGCCATCCGCTTGCGCCGCTTCTTGATAACAGAGCCCACGACTACCCTCGCTCACTTCGAATCACTCGGTGCGGGGCGTCCGAGCCCACACTACCTACATCGGGCCAGCCTACCCGGCGACGGGCGTACGGCGTAATCCGAGGGTCGGCGAGGTCTCGTCAGGCCGATTCCACCCCCACAAAGGACTCCCGGAGATAGTCGTGAACCGCTTGCTCCGGAACCCGGAAAGACCTCCCCACCCGAATCGCGGGCAGATGACCACTGTGCACCAAGCGGTACACGGTCATCTTCGATACCCGCATCACCGTGGCGACTTCCGCCACTGTCAGGAACACGACCTCGTTCAGAGGCCTCTGGTCTGCAGCCATGCCACACCTGCACCTTCCGCATAAGACGGTCACCGGCTTCCCCTCCGGTGACTCTTCGTCGCTATGCGCTCACTCCCCAGATTAGGGGCGGGTGATGCGAGTGGGGAAGAGGAGCAGCGAACAGCCCCCTATCGGGACAGATATGCACGATTAAGCACATAGCGCGCCAGGGGCTGGTAGTGCGCACCCGGCACGCCATCGTCGAGCGGCACCGCCACCGACACCCGCCCCTCGGCCTCGCCGACGAACAGCGCCGGATCATCCGCATCCGCCGGCCCGATCGCCTCGATGCCCAGCTGACCTGCCCCGCAGACCCATCCGTGGTCCCCGATCACCAGGGCCGGCAGCGGCCCGGCGACACCCCCCGCGGCCGCCAGAGCGGTCCGCACCGGGAGCGGTGAATGGGTGTGTACGCCCCCCGCCCCGGGCGCGCCCCGCACGCCGGTTTCTCGCATCACCGCGACTCCCCGTACGTAGTCGAGTGTGCAGGTACGTACGCCGAACCGGGTCGCTATGTCGACACGGGCGCCATACGCCGGGGTGAGGACGGGGCAGCCCGCCGACGAGAGAGCGTCTGCGAGGGCGGCGTAGAACCCCACCAGCCGGTGCGGATGGCCGGTGCCGATCAGCACCGGCGCCCGGCGGCCGGCCGCCTCTCCCAGCCGTTCGGCGAACCGGTCCAGCGCCGCGAGGGTGCGGTCGGGATCGATCTCATCCAGGCCGGAAACGTGTGCGAGATCGACCGAAACTCCGCACTTCTGCCCCATCAGTCGCAGTACTTCACCGACCGGCCAGTCCCCTTCGGGATCCAGCCCCATCAGCGCCCGGGGATCGCGCGCCGCGAAGAGCCGGTAGCGCGCCAGACTCTTCTCCCGCCTGGTCGCGATCGTCCCCGCGAGCCGCGCCTCGATCAGGTGCGCCCGCAGCGCCCCGGTGCCCAACACGCGTCCCATACTGTCCGGTTGGTCGGCCCACGGCTGCCCTGACCGACGGGTAGTCACACCTTTGGGGGCACGGTGCGGCTGAGCGGCAGGGGGCTGTGCGACGGTGGAGGCTGTGCGGCAGAGGAGGCAGCGGGGCCCGCCCCCACCGGGACCTACGGAAGCAGCCCGTGCGCCGGGAACACCGCCCGGCGGGTGGCCAGCACCGCCTGGTCCAGCCGGTCGGCCGGGTCATAGCCGTCGTCGATGAAGTCCCGCCACTGCGGCGTACGGCCGTCCGTCATCCGCAGCGGCGCCAACTGCCGCGTCCTGCGGAACACTTCGTGCCGCCACGCCTCCGGGACCATGGAGGTCGGCTCGATCGGCCGGTCCGCCGCGATCGCGGCCAGATGCGTCCAGCTGCGCGGCACCACGTCCACCACCGCGTAGCCGCCTCCGCCGAGTGCGACCCAGCGGCCGTCCGCGTACCGGTGCACCAGGTCGTGACAGGCCTCCGCCACCGCGCGCTGAGCATCCAGGCTCACCGCAAGGTGCGCCAGCGGATCCTCGAAGTGGGTGTCGGCCCCGTGCTGTGTCACGATCACCTGCGGCCGGAAGGCCCCCAGCAGCTCCGGCACCACCGCGTGAAAGGCCCGCAGCCACCCCTCGTCCCCGGTCCCGGCCGGCAGCGCCACATTCACCGCGCTGCCCTCCGCGCCCTCGCCGCCGGTCTCCTCCGGCCAGCCGGTCTGCGGGAAGAGCGTCCGCGGATGTTCATGCAGCGAGATCGTCAGGACCCGCGGGTCCTCCCAGAAGGCCACCTGCACCCCGTCACCGTGGTGCACATCCACATCGACGTACGCGACCCGCTCGGCGCCCAGCTCCAGCAGCCGGGCGACCGCCAGCGCCGCGTCGTTGTAGATACAGAATCCGGCCGCCCCGCCCGGCATCGCATGGTGCAGCCCGCCGGCGAAGTTCACCGCATGCGCCGCATCGCCGCGCCAGACCGCCTCCGCCGCGCCCACCGACTGGCCGGCGATCAGCGCGGACGCCTCGTGCATCCCCGCGAACGCCGGATCGTCCGCCGTCCCCAGCCCGTACGAGAGATCCGCGGCAGCGGGATCCACCGAGGCTCTGCGGACCGCTGCGATGTAGTCCTCGCGATGCACCAGCCGCAGGGTGGAGTCCCCGGCAGGCTTGGCCGCGACCACCTCCAGCGGCCCGCGGTCCAGCTCGTACGCCTCCACCAAACGCATGGTCAGCGCGAGCCGGACCGGATCCATCGGATGCCCGGACCCGAAGTCGTAGCCCGTTACTGCCTCATCCCACATCAGCTGTGCGCGGCCGCTCATATCCGTCACCGTATCGGGCCTTCGGCACCCCGAACGATCGGGCATACACCAACGTCACCAGCACCAGGGCCATCGGTACGAGCATCGCCCCCCGATAGCTCCAGGAATCACCGAGCGCCCCGACCAACGGAGAGCCGATCAGAAAACCCACATAGTTGAAAATGTTCAGCCGCGCGACGGCCAGGTCCGAGGCCCCCGGGCCGTGCTGCTCGCCGGCGTACCGCCCCGCCGCCGCGAACGTCTGGGGCACGATCACACACAGCCCGAACCCCAGCAGGGTGAACCCCGCCATGCCGGCCCAGGCCCCCGGAGCCGCCGCCACCACCGCGAAACCGCCCGCCGCGACCACCGTCCCGGTCCGCACCACCGCGACCGCCCCGAACCGCCGCACACCCAGATCCCCGACCGCCCGCCCGAGCAGCGTGGTGACCATATAGACGTTGTACGGGACGGTGGCCAGCTGCTCCGAGCTCCCCAGTACGTCCTGCAGATACTTGGCGCTCCAATTGGAGACGGTCGAGTCCCCGATATACGCACACGCCATCACCAGACACAGCGGCAACAACACCCGCATCGCAACGGGCGCAACGGCCGCCCCCGGCCCCTCCCCGCCCTCCGCCGGATCCCGGCGGTCCCGGTCCACGAACCAGCGGCCCACGAGCAGCGCCAGCGGCACCAGCACAGCCACCACCGGCCCGTACAGCAGCGCAAGCGACAGCTTCCAGTGCGCACCCGCCCAGGCCAGCGAGGCGCCCACGATGCCGCCCAGGCTGTACGCCGCATGGAACCCGAGCATGATGCTCCGCCCGTACGCCCGCTGCAGGCTCACCCCGAGCATGTTCATCGAGGCGTCCAGCGCCCCCACCGACAACCCGAAGACCGCCAGCGCCACGGCGGCCTGCGCCATCGACCCGACCGACCCGACCGCCAGCAGCGCCAGACACACCACGGGCTGCACGCACCGCAGGACCCGGCCGGCCCGCACCCGCTTCACCACCTGCTCGGCAACGAAGCTGCCGACGCCCGCGAGCACCGGCACGGCCGCAAGGAAGGCCGGCAGCAGGCCGTCCGAAATCCCGTAGCGCTCCTGGATCGCGGGGATGCGGGTCACGAGGAGAGCGAAGACCGCCCCCTGGACGAAGAAGCTGAGGGCGAGCGAGACCCGGCCGTGCCGTAACTGCGCTCCTGGTATCCGAGGGGCCGTCATGGCCGCTCAGCCTAGGACTCCCCACTACCACTGGGTAGATGGATCTCCCCACCAATTCCGGCGAGGCACCCGACCGGCAGGGCCCTCCCCTGCCCTACTGCAACAGCGCCGGCAACTCCGCCATGTGGGCGAACAGCGTGGTGGCCCCGGCCTCCGTCAGCTTCGCCGCCGGCGTCATCGCCGTGAAGCCGTACACGTCCATCCCCGCGGCGATCGCGGCCCGCACCCCCAGCGGACTGTCCTCGACCACTGCACACCGCTCCGGTGCCACCCCCATCTCCCGCGCCGCATGCAGAAAGAGATCCGGCGTCGGCTTCCCCCGCCCCACATCCTCCGAGGAGAAAATCCTCCCGGCACCGACGGCACCACCGGCACCGCTGGCCTGCCCCTCGGCAAAGCGCTCGAACAGCCCCGTCTCCCTCAACGCGACCCGGATACGCTCATGGCTCCCCGACGACCCGACGCAGTACGGCACCCCGTCGGCGGCCAGCTTGTCCAGCACCTCGACCACGCCCACCACGGGCTCCAACCGGCTGCGGAATTCCTCGAAGACCCGCGCATCAAAGGCCTCGTCGAACCCGGCCGGCAGCCGTCTTCCCGACCGGTCCAGCACCGTCTCGTGAATGCGGTGCTTCGCGCCGCCCATGAAGTCACGCACTGACTCTTCATAGGTCGTCGGATGGCCCAGCTCGCTGAGGTACGCGGCCAGGATCCGGTTGGCGATCGGTTCACTGTCCACCAGCACGCCATCGTTATCGAAAATGACCAGGTCATAGCGCATGCCCCTGAGCGTACCGAGCGGCCCCGGAACGCAGAAAAGCCCCGCACCATAAGGTGCGGGGCTTTCCCACAATGATTGTTCGGCGGCGTCCTACTCTCCCACAGGGTCCCCCCTGCAGTACCATCGGCGCTGAAAGGCTTAGCTTCCGGGTTCGGAATGTAACCGGGCGTTTCCCTAACGCAATGACCACCGAAACACTATGAAGTTAACCAACCCGGCAAAAACACAGGTCGTTACTTCAGAACCTACACAGTGGACGCGAGCAACTGAGGACAAGCCCTCGGCCTATTAGTACCAGTCAACTCCACCCGTTACCAGGCTTCCATATCTGGCCTATCAACCCAGTCGTCTACTGGGAGCCTTAACCCCTCAAAGGGGGTGGGAGTACTCATCTCGAAGCAGGCTTCCCGCTTAGATGCTTTCAGCGGTTATCCTTTCCGAACGTAGCCAACCAGCCATGCCCTTGGCAGGACAACTGGCACACCAGAGGTTCGTCCGTCCCGGTCCTCTCGTACTAGGGACAGCCCTTCTCAATACTCCTACGCGCACAGCGGATAGGGACCGAACTGTCTCACGACGTTCTAAACCCAGCTCGCGTACCGCTTTAATGGGCGAACAGCCCAACCCTTGGGACCGACTCCAGCCCCAGGATGCGACGAGCCGACATCGAGGTGCCAAACCATCCCGTCGATATGGACTCTTGGGGAAGATCAGCCTGTTATCCCCGGGGTACCTTTTATCCGTTGAGCGACGGCGCTTCCACAAGCCACCGCCGGATCACTAGTCCCTACTTTCGTACCTGCTCGACCCGTCAGTCTCACAGTCAAGCTCCCTTGTGCACTTACACTCAACACCTGATTGCCAACCAGGCTGAGGGAACCTTTGGGCGCCTCCGTTACTCTTTAGGAGGCAACCGCCCCAGTTAAACTACCCACCAGACACTGTCCCTGATCCGGATCACGGACCCAGGTTAGACATCCAGCACGACCAGAGTGGTATTTCAACAATGACTCCACAACCACTGGCGTGGCTGCTTCAAAGTCTCCCACCTATCCTACACAAGCCGAACCGAACACCAATATCAAGCTATAGTAAAGGTCCCGGGGTCTTTCCGTCCTGCTGCGCGAAACGAGCATCTTTACTCGTAATGCAATTTCACCGGGCCTATGGTTGAGACAGTCGAGAAGTCGTTACGCCATTCGTGCAGGTCGGAACTTACCCGACAAGGAATTTCGCTACCTTAGGATGGTTATAGTTACCACCGCCGTTTACTGGCGCTTAAGTTCTCAGCTTCGCCACACCGAAATGTGACTAACCGGTCCCCTTAACGTTCCAGCACCGGGCAGGCGTCAGTCCGTATACATCGCCTTACGGCTTCGCACGGACCTGTGTTTTTAGTAAACAGTCGCTTCTCGCTGGTCTCTGCGGCCACCACCAGCTCAGAGTGCAAGACTCATCACCAGCAATGGCCCCCCTTCTCCCGAAGTTACGGGGGCATTTTGCCGAGTTCCTTAACCATAGTTCACCCGAACGCCTCGGTATTCTCTACCTGACCACCTGAGTCGGTTTAGGGTACGGGCCGCCATGAAACTCGCTAGAGGCTTTTCTCGACAGCATAGGATCATCCACTTCACCACAATCGGCTCGGCATCAGGTCTCAGCCTTAACGTGTGACGGATTTACCTACCACACGGCCTACACCCTTACCCCGGGACAACCACCGCCCGGGCTGGACTACCTTCCTGCGTCACCCCATCGCTTACCTACTACCACCTTGGATCGGCGGCTCCACCACGTCCCTTTGTCCGAAGACTCCAGGCCGGCTTCACGGCCTTAGCATTAATGGATTCGATACTGGGCGTTTCAAAGCGGGTACCGGAATATCAACCGGTTGTCCATCGACTACGCCTGTCGGCCTCGCCTTAGGTCCCGACTTACCCTGGGCAGATCAGCTTGACCCAGGAACCCTTAGTCAATCGGCGCACACGTTTCCCACGTGTGTATCGCTACTCATGCCTGCATTCTCACTCGTGAACCGTCCACAACTCGTTTCCACGGCTGCTTCACCCGGCACACGACGCTCCCCTACCCATCACAACGGACGTTGGTCCTCATGCTGCAATGACACGACTTCGGCGGTGTGCTTGAGCCCCGCTACATTGTCGGCGCGGAATCACTTGACCAGTGAGCTATTACGCACTCTTTCAAGGGTGGCTGCTTCTAAGCCAACCTCCTGGTTGTCTCTGCGACTCCACATCCTTTCCCACTTAGCACACGCTTAGGGGCCTTAGTCGATGCTCTGGGCTGTTTCCCTCTCGACCATGGAGCTTATCCCCCACAGTCTCACTGCCGCGCTCTCACTTACCGGCATTCGGAGTTTGGCTAAGGTCAGTAACCCGGT
>NZ_JBEJGX010000004.1 GCF_040253635.1 Streptomyces sp. Edi2
TTCATCTTACTTCGTTCAGTTACGTATTGCTAAGGTTAAACGTAACTTGGTTTGTTCCCTGAACAGCACCTATCCGTGCCTGCGGCACGCTGCCCGCCTCGCGGCGGGGTTACGGGGTGTGACCGCCTTCGGCGGTCGGTGGCGCGGGAGTGCCGGCCTCGCGCTGTGGCTGGCGACGTGCTGAGCTGGCGTTGACCTGGGAGGATACCGCGATGGGCTGGTTTGGTGGCTCGGGCTGGAGTGCGGCGACCGGATCGCGGGGGCGGCCTTCGGCCTTCCCGCTCACCTTCTGTAGTCGATGGCGGGAAGATCAAAAACCCGATGCACACGCAGGCAGTTTCGTCAACTCCCTTGACAATGAGGGGAGTTGAGTTTCTGAAGCTCTTGGGGAGCGATCGAAGAGGCGTGGATCACTCGGGCCGGATCATCGACCGATCATCAGTGAGGTACTGACTTCAGTACCTCACTGATGAGACTACACCAGCGATCAGGGAGAGCGGGAGCGCTTCACCTGATGGGGTACACCTACTCATAGTTCCGGAACACCGGAACACGCAGAACAGTGCAGGTCAGAGCGGGTATAAGCGTTCCGGACGGTACGGAACGCGTTCCGGAACAATCCGGAACACCGCCGTTTTCCCCTCCGAGCTCATACGCGGACGTGCACACTCCGGACCGTCTTGGAGAGATCAGAAAGAGTTCCGTGTGCCACTGCGATCAGTGCCACACGGAACAGCAGCAACGGCCGCGCGGTCATCTACGGGCCGGAAACATGAGGGCCAGTACCGCACTGCAACGACCCTCAGAACGGGCCCGGTCAGGTAAATCAGTCCAACTATCACCCGTTTCGTGAGACTTGACAGCATTTGTGATCACCTGTCACGTTCCTGGGTGTCCACATCGGGTTGCAGTGGCCCGATAGCGAAAGGAGCACGCTATGCCCGAATCTCCCCTCAGCCAGGCATGGGATGCCAAGCGGAACCGAGATCTTGGCGGAGAGCTTGGGGCCATCATGGGCGGTTACCAGGCTCTGACGGGGGCTCCCTGGTACCCGTCGCGGGTAGGTGACCTGATTCAGGTCACCTACGAACCCTGTGGGACGGTGGAAGGCTTCAGGGAGGTGTACCGGGTCATCGACGACCCGAACACGCCGGAAGCCAAGACCCTGGAGCTGGTGACCCACACGAGCAAGCGGGAAGACGGCTTCTTCGGCGCCTTCGCGGGCGAGCCCAGCTATGGGCCCGAGTCGGACCCGCTGGAGACGGCCTGGATGGAAGCCGGCCCCGACCGGCTGAGCATCACCAGGGATGGAGAAGTCGTCCACCAGGGACGTCAGAGCTGACCCCCATCGAGCGGCGGCACACAGGTACTGGCCTCACTGATGACCAGTGGGGCCAGTACCGCACTGCAACAGGCGGGAATGGCCTGGAGACAGGCACAAAGGGCATCCGGTGCGTGGTGCTGGTCATGCGGGCTCCTTCAGCTCAGGCTGGCGATGGCCAGCGCGGTGGTATGGGTGGTCGACTGGGCGGCCGAAAGCCCGGTGGACTCCAGGCCGGATCAGGTGGATACGGCGACGGCCCGTACCCCTGCGGGGGTACGGGCCGTCAGCGGAGGAGCGCGTCAGAGATCGGAGGGGAGAGTCTTTCCCGTTTCCCCGTCGTACGCGACGCCGGTCGGTGACAGTCGGATTGTTCGGGAAGTGGCGCGGGCACCTTCCTTCCAGCTCTTTCCGCCGACCGCTATCCGGACGGTTACGTCAGCCAGAGGATCTTTGACGGGCAACTCAATTTCAGGAGTCTGGGCAAACCGTCCGTCTTCCGGCTGGCTGACAGCGTTCTTTCCGCCAGCATCGATCCGGAGGTACTTGGCGTTCTTCTCGAACGGTGCACCCAGTTCGACGATGACTCGGTCCCTGTCACTGGTCCAGTGGGCGACGACATCGGCGTTGACACTGTCGATGTGGAGTGCTGCTCCCGACCTTCCTTTGTAGGCGGCTACCTTTTGCTGTCGCTGCTCACGCTGGTTGTCGTGGTTGGCGTTCTGCCATACGCCAGCGGCGGTGAGGGTCAGGGCTGCGATGACGACGATGTAGGGCCAGGTATGCCGACGTGCGCGGGGCGGGGGTTGGTCGTCCGCCCCGGCTCCAGCTGCGGGCACGGGCTCTGGGGGGTTGGGGCCTCGATGCCATTGTGTTGAGAGGTTGTCCGTGTTCTCGAACCACGCTGCGCCGTCGCTGTTCCCACCCATACGGGCGACGGTAGCGCGCAGGTGCGTGGCCTGCTCAGTGTTCCCAGACAATTCGGCCACCTCAGCTCGGGTGATGAGCCAGGCCATGGCCTGGCTGGAGTTGATGCCGTGGGCGGTGATGTCCTCGCGCTCACCGAGGGCAGCGAGCTCGGAAGCCTCGATCAGCCGGCCTTGCTGGGCGGCCTGGACGACGGCGTAGTGCCGGCTGTCGCGCTGTGGCCCGGTGTAGACGGTGTCAATCGTGTTCGGCGGTAGCTCGAAGTCCCACCCGGCATCGGCGGTATCAGCGTCGTACTCGAGATCTTCGGCCGTGTCCTTGGTCAAAGACACGGCCGGTTCCTCGCTGAGGGCAAGGGCCTCTTGTGCCTTGCGGCGCCGGGTGGAGGTGTCGGTCAGCCGGGCCTCTTCCTCGCTGAGGGTGGTCTGGATGATGTCGACGTAGTCCGGGCCGACCTTCCACACGGCCTGTCCCGGCTCCAGCGTCGGGATTTTCTTGATGGCCCAGGCGGGCAGATTGAGCAGGGCGCCGACGATGGCAGCCTCTTCAGGACCGAGCCGTCCGACGTGCGCGATCTCGCAGAGCCGGGCCAGGTCCTGGGCGCGGCCGTCGCCGAGGTCGCTCAGGGTGTGCATGATCACCTTCAAGGACAAGGCGGCCTTGCGGGAGTTCTTCAGCAACCTTTGGATCAGCTCGGCCGTGGCGGGGCTGAGAAGGATTTGCCATGCCTCTTCAAGGACCAGGTGGCGGTGTACGGCGGTCGACTGCCGCAGCCACACGTGCTCAACCCAACAAGTGATGGCAGCCATGAGGGCGGGGATCGCGGGGCTGTTGCGGTCGAGACTGCTGAAATCGAAGCTGATGATGGGCAGGTCGGTCGGGGGCAGGCTCGCGTTGGGGCCGTCGAACAGGCCCCGCAGGCTGCCCTCGGTGTAGCGGGACAGGGCGATCGCCACGTCCACGCCCCACACGGCGAGCTTGTCGGCCGGCCAGCGGCCGTCTTCCGGGCTCACCAGCGCATCGACCAGCCCGACGAGGGTGCTGGCCTTGGGGCTGTTAAGGGCGTGCTGGAGAGCGTGGGCGGACTGGGGGGTAAGCGCAGCAGGTTCGACCGCGGCGATCAGCGAGCGGAGCAGCTGCTCGCGTACTTCGACCCCGAACTCCGGGCTGCACGGGTTGAGGGTGAAGGAGCCGGCTTCGACGACCAGGCCGTCGAGGGACCGCGTGAGAGCGCCCCACTCGCCAGCCGCGGTCTCCTCACCGAACGAGTCGATCACAACGGCCTGGTGGCCGTGGTGCAGGATCTCGCGGCGCAACCAGGTCTTGTCAGTCGTTGACTTGCCGGAGCCCAACCCGCCCAAGGCAAGGCTGTTGGTTGAGGGCAGGATCGCGTCATCCACCAGGACCGGGGACAGGTTGAAGGGGCGGCCATCGGTCTCCGAGCGGCCGATCGGGATCCCGGGGAAGCTGGAGTCGGAGGCGACCAGGGGCGCCGTGATGGCGGCTTGAGTCGCGGGCAGACGGATCGTCACAGGATGGCCCCTTTCTGGGTCGCTGCCCCGTGTGGGGTGGTCATGACATGGGCGCGCTGCTGTTGACCGGTGAGCCAGTCGAGGGTGATGCGGTGGCGGTCGGCGATGAGGGAGGTATCCCAGCGCGCGTCCGTGACCGCCTCGGGGCTGTCGCCCCACACGGTCAGGTACGCGTCGATATCGACCAGGCAGTCTCCCTGCACCAGCGCGCCGTGCGTGCTGCCGCTGGCCGCCTCATCGGCATCCTTCTTGACCTGGTCGGTGGTGAAGGCTCCGGCCGCGGCGGACTGCCACTTCGCCGAGCGGCGCGACTGCGCCGCAGGCAGCGGCCGGTAGAGGACCGCCAGGGAGCGATCGGTGGTGCGGTCGTCGCTCCTGCCGAGCAACAGTTTCGGCATCAGGTCGCCGTCGGTCTCGGAGGGCCAGGCCGTGATCCGTGCTGTGGCTGCGTGGCTGCCGTCGTCGAAGGCGGCCCAGGTGGAGGCGCGGTCGCACGCGGCCGGTACCGGCTCGGGTGTGACCGGCGTCAGCACGCCGAGGGCGGCGAGCTCGCTCTCGATGGTGTTGATGACGCGCTCAGGGTGGCCGACCAGCCCTTTGGGGATGTGCACGGAAATGGTCTGGGTGTGGGTGGTGTAGTCCCCTGCTGTGGCGTGGTGGGTGACATGCACCTGGATGCCGGCGCTGCGAGCTTGCCCGGCCGCGAAGGTCAGGGCCTTGGCGAACGCCTCATGGAAGGCAGCGCGGTGGTAGGGGTCTTGCATGGTGCCGTGGTGCGGGTAGAGCGTCCACGTCCTGGTGGTGCCCGTGCTGGTGACCAAGTTGGGGGTGGTGCGGTCGCGCCAGAGCCGGACGCCGACCGTCGCCCATCGGGCGACCGAGCGGGGTCCGGGCGCGATGTTGATCAGTCCGGCGATACCGGCGACGACGCCGAACGCCCACGCGGGCGGCTGGTTGATCATCGCCGATGCCAGGATGGCCGCCCCTGCCCCGGCGTTGGTCTTGGTCAGCACGATCTCTGCGGGGCTGAGCCCGCGCTGAATGGCGGGGACGCGATAGCCGGGGGACAGGGAGTACACGGCACTTCTCCTTCTCTATGGGGTGGTCGGCCCGTTCGACCGTGGACCGGGCGGCGAGCTGCGTGGCGCGGGCGCCGGCCTGGGCGATGGCCCGGGCGCGGGATTGCGTCCGGCGGGAGGCGTCCGGGAGCCGGTAGGGGGTTGCTGGGTGGCGCGGGCCTGCCGACGCGCGGCCGTGAGCCGTGAGGTGCGCTCCTGGTCGGTGCTGATCTGGTCGATGAGAGAGTCGGTCGTCAGCCGTCCCGGCCGTGGTCGCGGGCGGCCCCCGTACGCGGCGAACAGCACATCGCCGTCCTGGGCCATGGCACGGCCCGGAGTCGACACCACACGCGGCCCACGGGGGCTGCTCTCCTGCTCGTGGAAATTCGGGACGCCCGCCCGAACGGCGGCCCGCGCGAGCGGGTTAGTCGTACGGCTCTCGACTGCGGACCGCGCGGCTCGGGCCAGCCTGGGCCCGATGTAGGGCACCCCGTGGAAGACCATCCTCAGCATCAGGACATCGGCAACGACCAGAAGCACCGAGTCCATCACCAATGCGCCCCCAACAAGCTTCACGAATGGCGCGACCAGGAGCAGGGCCATGGGTGCGAACATCAGCCCCAACAGGCGCTGCGCCCATTTCTGGACCGCCTCTGTGTCGCCCCCACGTGCCAGGGAGGCGAGCACCAGCGGTGAGAGGCAGACAAAAACGAGGATGCCGGGCTGGCGGGTCATGAACACGAGCGCAGCAATGCCGAGGGCGACACACAGCGCTGCAACGATGATCAGGATGGCCAGCGGATTCCCCGAGTCCGCGCCGTCCTTGAGGTCCTGGGTGATGGCACCGAACAGGGACGACTCATCCGAGCTGAACGCCTTCGTGAAGGCGGCGCTGACCGCCTTGTTCAGCATCGTCACGGCGCCGGGCACGGACGCCATGCCGGCCACGGCCACCAACGTCCACCCTGTCGAGTGCCCCATCTGCCGAAGGCGCGGTGCGCCCTGCCACGCGGACAGGGCGCACACAACAACCACACAGACGAAGATCGATATGGCCAGATGCTGACCGAGCCACAGGAACGGGGCGAACACCGCGCTATCGGCCTTCGCCGGTGCCCAAGAGTTCTTGGGGGCGACGAGATCATTGATCCTTCGAATGAGCCAATCGGCGAGGTCTTTGACGTGGTGGGAGGCTCCGTTGGTGAGCCCGCCCCCGACTCCGCCCCCGTCGTCTGGGGGGCCGGGGATATCGTCCGAGCCTCCGCCTTTGCCGCCGCTGTGGCAGTACTGGTAGCCCGGTGTGCCTTTTAGGAGGTCACACGGGTCGTCCTTTTTGCCAAGCATCGAGTCACTTCTCCTTGGTGCCCGCGCCGGTGTTGGCGTCGGTCACGGTGGAGAAAAGGTCATCCCCATACATGGCCAACACGACGGCGACGAACAGCGTGCCGATGGCCATGGATCCCCTTTGCAGTGCGCGCTTGGGGTCGCCGGTCAGCTGGAAAAGCATCCGCACGGCGATCACGGCGACGACGGCGGCAATGCCCTTGGTGACCAGGCCCGCTCCGGTCATTCCGATGGAGTTGAAGAAGGCGGTGAATCCGCCGGAAAGGTCGTTCCCCTCCTTGGCCTTGGCGGCGAGCTGGATGGTCTTGCCGAGGATGTAGTACTTGGACATGGGTCAGATCTCCTTTGTGGTGCTGTGAATGGGTCGGGCGACGCCGAACAGATCGCGCATCGAATCGAGTGGAGAGAAGCGGACTTTGGTGCCGGGCCGTGGGGCGTCGATCATGTAGCCGCCGCCGATGTAAATTCCGACGTGGTGAATGCTCGATGCGCTGGACCCGTAGAACACCAAATCGCCGATGCGCATCTCGCCGGACTTGATGGGTTTGGATGCCGCGTATTGTGCCGCCGCTGTGCGGGGCAGGGTGATGCCGACTTTTGCGTATGCGTAGAGGGTCAGGCCGGAGCAGTCGAAACCGCTTATGTCGGCCCCGGAACGGCCCCGGGGAGAACAGCACGATCCGGTGCTCGGTCCGGACGCGTTACCGCCGCCCCACGAATACGGGGCGCCTAGTTTTTCCTGAGCCGCTTTCACAGCGGTGGCACCCTGTTGGGCGGTTATCGCTGTTCCGGGCTTTCCTCCCTTGGCCGGTTGACCGGCCAGAGAGGAGATCGACTTGACGTAGTTCTGCGTCTCCCTGTACGGAGGAACACCCCCGTACTTTCGCACGGCGTCCGTACCCGCGTTGTACGCGGCGAGCATGTTGGACTGCTTGTTACCGGGAACGTCTTTCACCTCCCGGGCAATGCCGCACAGGTATTTCGCGGATGAGGGAATCGCGTCTTCCGGATCCCACACATCCCGCTTCCCGTCCCCGTTGCCGTCAACCCCACTGCTCTCCCACGTGGACGGCATGAACTGGGCGATACCCTCCGCCCCAACCGGCGATTTCGCTTTCGGATTGAAGCCGGATTCCTGAGTGACGAGCGAGGCCAGCAGATTCGGCGTGACTTCCGGGCAGGTATTTCCCGCCTCCTCGATCAGCCCTTGGTACTTGGCCGGAACGCTGATACTGAGCGCGGCGTTCAGCGCCGGGTTGTTGCCGGCGGCCTGGATGAACGCGGCACCGATGACGACCACGGTCGCCCCGACGCCGATCGTGACCCCTACAGCGCCTGATCTCAAGACTTCCCCCCTCCTACTGTTTTCGGTGTTTCCCCTGGTCAGGTCCGTCACCCGCATCCGCACAAGGTCCGCCACCCGGGGGTGGTCCACCGCCACTCGACAGGCTGAGTGACGGTGGTTGTGCGGTTGGTGTGCGGATGCGAGTGACGGTTACGAATCGGACATAGCGGCGGCGGTGAGGTCTGCCAGCCGGTAGCCCCGGACCCCTCCTGTCGTCCTGTCCGGCGCCACTCCCAGAAGCTTGCTGAGCTTCTTCCCGACCGCTACCGGGTTGCTTTCCGTAATGCAGAGGGCTTCGGCCAGGTCCTGTGTGGTCATGAACTCAACCCCCTGGGAGCGCATCAGGTCAATTGCTTTTTTGCGCGGGGAATCCGGAACGGCACTGAGACGCTGTTGCCTCCGGTCGTGCGCTTCGTCAATCACTTCCCAGATGAATTCGTTCGGGAAGTTGAACCCTCGGATGAGAGTGGAAGTGCCGTTCACGAACAGTACGGCCTGACCCTTGTTCTTCGGGTTGAGCATGACGGGGTTGATCGGCGCCATTGTGGTGAAGTACGAGTCACCAAGGGCAACCTTTGCCGCGCCTTGCGAGTCGACGTAAAGGCACATGCGGTACTGGAACTGGGCCCTCACGTTGACCGGAATTGCGTCCTTGTCTGGACGCTGGGTCAGCATGATTACGGAAACGCCGGATTCCAGTGCCTTCGCAACCAGGGACCTCGACTTGTCCTCAACCCGGGCGACCAGATCTTTGGACGCCTTGGTGCCATTGTCGACGTAGAAGTCTGCCGCCTCATCAATGATGAAGAACAGCGGCCGGAACTTCGGTTCCGGCTCCCGCGCCATGATGGCGTCCATTTTCTCGGTGTACCGCTTGTCCACGAGGGTGAGCAGTTCATCGAGAATGTCTTCCAGGATGGCCGGATCGCTGGACGCTTCGTAGCGCAGGGCGATTTTCGAGAATGGGGCCAGGCCGACGAACTTTCCGTCGAGTAGCACCATGTCGAATTCGTCGCGGTAGGCGATCAGCAGGCAGGTGATGAGTCCGTTGAGCAGAGTGGTTTTGCCCATCTGGCTCATGCCTGCGATCAGCATGGAGGCTTTGTTGAATGTCTCCACACCCGCCAATGTGCCAGTGACCTCATGCCCGAAAGGAATCCCGTCGAATGCCTGGATTTCCTTTCGGTTCGGTGGGTCGAAAAGGCGGCTGAACGGTGGCTCGTTCAGCTTCAGCAAGGTGACTTCCCGTTCGGATTCGCGGGAGATCTCCAGCTTGAGGTGCAGCCGGGTCACGCCGAGCATGCTCGCGATCGGCCCGAGGTTCTTGGCGACGTCCTCATGGGTGCCGCCCTTGGGCATCTTGAACTTGTACTGCGTCCCGATGCCCGGCAACGCCTTCTCGTCGACGTCATGGAAAGGGATGACTTCATCCCGGCTGATGGCCCCGGTACGGGTCAGAGCCTCGGTCAGCTCTGGATGTATCGGAACGGCCCTCTCCGCGTCGTCTGTTGGCCCGGGCGGAGATTCCTGCGCCAGCGCGGTGGATGTCGCCTCAGCGGGCTTTGTGGCCCACCAGCGCTGCACTCGGGTCTTGACCCACCAGGCCGCATACCCGAGCGCGACCAGCGCGCCCGCGGTGAGCAGAATGGTCGCCGGCCAGTTGAGGCCCAGCTTCATCTTGATGGCGATCAGGACCGCCGAAGCGATGCACAGGCCGCCGATTGCGCCGGCTGTGTGGGCGTAGATGTCGTCAGGTTCGCGACTGTCGTCCTGGTGTCTCTTTTTTCCCATATTCCCCCCTTTATTTCGGGATCAAGGAATCGCCACCGGGGCGCCCTGATATCTGACCTGTATTCATCGTGACTCTCGGCACTGACATTCGGCCACCACGAAAGGGCGGTGGCCGAATAACCATCAGCCAGGCCGGTTTAACTCGGGCGGTTTTGCTGCGTATTGTGATGGTTCGGGCCCTTGCACTGCTCACCAGCTCTGCTTTCCGGGCCTGCGAGGCTGCTCGCTCACCGGATCACTCACCGGGTCTGCACTGCTCAACTGCGTTGTTTCCGGCAGTTGCGAAACAGCCCAGCCGGACATACCGGCTGGGCTGCAACGGTGGTGCCGGACTCTTTAGAGAACGCCCGCTTCTTCACTCTCCTCAGCGGCTTCTTCGCTGTCCCTGTCGCCACTGGCAGCGTCGTCGGTGGAGACCTCCGCACCCCACACCCGGCGTACGCGCTGCTCGCTCCCGATGTAGCCGGCGCGGCGGAACACCTTGCGGGCCTGACGGTAGGAGCGGGGCGGGTCCTCTGCGTAGCGCAGGTAGCGCAGCACCACGCCGAGCTGGTCATCCGTCAGCGGCTCACCAGGAGTCGGTGTCGGCACGCCCCTGACGGCGGCCAGGTCTTCGAGCGTGACGCCCGTGCCGCGAGACGTGTCGGGTCGCGGCACGGTAAGGGCGCTGACCTGCGTGCCGAGGGCGTGCCGACCCGTGACGGGGAGGGCGAGCGCGGTCGGCTCCCACCCGTCCAGCTCGGGCAGTTCGATGTTCCTGACGGCATCGGGCAGCGGCTTCTCCTCGATGGTCTGCGCCGTCTTCACGGCCTGGCCGTGGAGCTGCTCCGTCATGCGCTGCTCCGCCTTCAGCGTCGACAGGCGGTAGTCGGTCTCTGCCTCACCCACCTGCCGCTCCAGCTCGGTCGCGACTCGCAGGAGCTCGATCCGGTGGGCGGCGTCGGCCTCCATCACCTCCAACCGGTCCGCGACTGCCTGGCGCTTGGTGGCGATGGTCTGCCGGGTGGCGTCGGAGGTCCGGCGCCCGAGTGCGGGAAGCGTGATCCACCACGCGAGCTTGGTCATCACGATCGCGGTCGGGGCGAGAACCACCGCCAGGTCGAAGCCGGCGCCCGTACGGGTCAGGGTCGTGACCAGATCGGCCGTGGGGATCGCGGCGATGATCGTCGTCAGCACCAGGCCCGCGTACTGGACGCGGCGAGCCCGCCGGCGGTTGCTGCCCGCCAGGACCTCGGTCGCCTGCACCACCACCCACAGCGCGTCCAGCGCGCCCACGGTCGGCGTGGCCCACCCGCCGAAGCGGGGCACCAGGATCTGGTAGGTGACGGCCATCGACAGCACCGCCACACCGACCGTGACCACGCCGAGGATGGCGAGCACGATCGCCCGCGGGGACACCTCCGGCACCTGTGGACTCCAGGTGCGGGGCCGCGGCTCCTTCTGTTTCGTCTGCTTGTTGAACATGATGGGTGTGTGCTCCCTCTGCGAGTGGGGCGAGGGGCCCGGACGGATGGCCGGCTAAGCGCCGTCCGGGCCCGCTTCGCGAAGGCGGTGTGGGTCAGAGCTGGTTGGGCACCAGCGCCGGCACGGTCGAGGTGCTGAGCCGCTGCCGCATGTAGTTGGTGGCCATCCCGTCCAAGCGGATCCAGGAACGGCCGATCTTCCCGTCGTCGTCGCGGGTGTAGGCGACCAGAACGGCACCCTTACTGTCGGTCTGAAGGGTCATCTTGTAGACGGTGCCGACGATCTCAATGTCTGGGATGTCGCTCATGGCCCGTGCTCCTCTCTTGTCAGGACTCTTCGTCCGCCTGCGATGCCGCGAACTGCGCGTCCATCAGCGCCGCTTCGACGTCGGCGACCTCTCTGCGCTCGATCGCGGCATAGACGGCCTCGCTCGCCATGAACATCCGGTCCTCGAAGTTTTCAGCCATCTCTCTCCTTCGTCTGGTGGTGGAATTCGTCTGCCGCTGCTGGCAGAGCTAGAGCGCCCCGGACCGGATTCGAACCGGTCAATGCCTGCGGGGCCCGCGATATTTGCCCTTGTCTCACCGCGCGTCTGGATCACTCGTCCGTCCGTCTGGACGGCATGGGAGAAGGTGCTGGCTGCCCGCGCGGCAGGGCCTACGGCTTGTCGCAGTTGCCTGTTATGCGTTCACTGTTCAGTTCTCAAGGAACGGTCGCTGCCTTTCAGGCCGCCATCACGCGCTACCTGTCCGGGCGATTCCTGGGGGTGCAAGGGGCCGTGCTCGGCTCCCTCAGCCGGCGCCGCCGGCGGGGGCGGTTCCGGGTGGGGGAGCCGGGTCTTCAGACCCGGCAAAGAGGGGACGACCCACGGTGTTGGCTCACCGCGCGGCCCGGGAGAGCGAGCGTGCTAGCTAGGAAGCTCGCTCGCCAGAAAGAGCGCTGCTCACCGCACCCCAGCTCCCTGGCATGAGCCGCAAGGGCGCCAGGTGCTCGTCTGGGTGCCGTTGGGGCTAACGGTGGTCTCGACGAAGCCGCAGTTGCCGTGGCAGGTGCCACAGGGCCTCGGCTGGTACTGGGTGGTCGCGTGCAACCGCACGCCGATACGATCCATCACAGGATCGCCCTCCTAGGTACATAGGCAGGGGTGCTCTCAGGCCCTGGCGCGGTGTGCAACCACCCGCTGGGGCCGCCCTCGTTGAGGGGCCTCAACCATGACACAAAACAACTCGGTGTGCAACGAAAGACATCGTCTGTTGTTTTCGCTATGCTCAGCCCGTGACCGAGATTCCCGAGGAGAAGCAGGCAGCCGCCCTGCGCGCAGTCGCTGAGGCAGGTGCTCGCCGCGCGGAACTGCTCAAAGAAGCTGACCGCATCCTTGACGACGAAGTACGGCCCCGCGCTATCGAGGCCGTGCGTCTCGGTGCTGGCCGCAACCGCATCCGGGAGTTGGCCGGGGTCGGTCCCAGCACCCTCTACGGCTGGCTAGAAGACGAAGGACTTCCGGTGCGCCCCAAACGCCCGGCGCCCCGGAAGAAGAAAGGGGGAGGCATGAAGGACCCGGGCGGCGATTGACCAAGGACACCATGCCCATCACCCATGTCAGTGATCACACGTAGTCTCAGCAGCCACAAGAAAAGCGAAGACCCCCGGAGTCATAGAGCTCGAACTCTATCCGGGGGCCCACGAAGCGAGGCTTCTGCGTTCCACTGTAGCGGCATAGCCAGACAGTCGGAAAGTAGAGCCCGCCGGAAAGGCGGTATGGGTGCCCCAGTCGGCACAGGCAGTACAGCAGGACGACGAAGGCTCGAAAGCCCCGGAACAGGGTTCTGACCAGGGCAAAAGCGATACAGACGGACAGCGGAAGTCGGGGGGCGGAAGCGGCTCGGGCCGCGTGGCGTTTTTCGGCCGGTCGGTCGACGGCGACACGACTCTCAAGTACGTCACCTCTGGATCAAGGCCAGGACTCTTCACGATGACCAAGGACAATGACCCGCTTCGGTTCCTCTCCTGGTGCCCCGAGGTTACCGAGCATCTGCTTCGCTTGGACGACAACGGCACGGTCGTCGACCGCCGTTTCACGGTCCTGGTGGAAGGCTTCGAGACGACGTTCAGCGCGGACGACCTGAAGTCCGGTCGGGTGTGGCGCGAGATGGTCCCGGGCGCCCGCGGCTACGGCCGTGCGAAGGTCCGGGACGCGCTGGAGAACGTCGTCACGCAGCAGGCGAGCGGGCTCGCACCGACGTGGATGCTGAACCGCACCGGTTGGTTTGACCTTCCCGACGGCCGATGGCTGTACGTACGGGCCAGCGACAAGGCCACCAAGGACGTCCCGGTACGGACCGTGGACATCAAGGCTGACGTGGTGAAGGCATCGCGTCCGTTGGCCAAGCCCGCCGGCTTTCCCGCGCAGAAGCGCGCGATGCGCGAGCTGGCCGCGCGCGGTTGGGGCCCGCCGCTCGGTCTCGCGGTCGGCGTGCGGGCTTTGGCGTGGTCGATCGTGCCGGTCTACGGGTCGCTGATCCCGGTGGGCAAGAACAACACCGGAAAGACCTTGACCCTGTGGGTGGCAACCTGCCTCACCCTGACGGCCGGGTGGCCGCCGGTCGTGGACGCATCGTTCAACGACACGATCACCGCGATTGAGAAGAAGATCGGGCAGGCCCAGGACCGGGCCATCGGCCTGGAGGACATGCCACTCACCGCGAACTCCGAAGCGGCCGAAGTCCGGGAAGCGGTGCAGAAGGCCGACCGCGTCACCCGGGCCGCGTTCAACAACCAGCCCATCCGTGACCGGTCCGACCGCAAGGGTCAGTTGGTCGGGGACTCCGTCCACGTCAAGGGCATCCTGATCCTGACCGCGCAGCAGCTCCCCATGGGCGTCCAGGCATCCATGCTCCGGCGCGTCGTGACGGCCGAATACGTCCAGGGCGACAACGACTGGGCCTGGTACGAGAAGCACGGCTACGAGTTGGAGCCCGCGTTCCGCACCATCGGGGACAAGGTCATCGCCCACCTGTCTAAGCTGGGCAAGGAGAAGGCCGAAGCCTGGGTCAAGGAGTGCGACCGCAAGGCCGCTGAACGGTTCCTGCCGATCGCTCGCGCGGCGATCGGTGAGGACGCCCCGGACGGCATGGGCGGCGTCCTCAAGGTCGCCTACCAGATGCTGGCCGGCTTCAACATGGTCGCCGACGCCTGCGGCCTGAACGTCGAGCCGCTGTGGCAGACCCTGATCCCGAAGCTGACCGCGTCCCTCAAGACGCAGGCCGACGCCATGGGAAACCGGCAGGTCGCCGACACCGGTATCTCCGAAGCACTCGGAGCAGTGCTCCGCAAGGGCCTTCAGGAGCGGCGCGTACACATCCGCTGCACCAAGGAGAACCTGCCCAAGGCCCTGGTGCCGGGGCAGACCCCGCAGGCCCAGGGCCTGCGGGAGGACATGTTCCAGGGCCAGTCGAATGGGTTTGGTGGGGAAGGTGCCGCGCTGTACTTCCTGGAGGACATCGGGGCGCTCGGCATCACCGCAAGCGATCTGCACACCCTGATCTCTAATGCCCGAGACGTCCGCCTCACCGGTCACCAGGTCAAGTCGCTGCCCTCATTCCTGCTCAAGGAGGGCGCGGTCCTGCGCAGTACGCAGAAGGGTCAGAACGCGACGACGAAGCACCGGATCGGTACAGGCCGGGGTGCCCCGCTGCTCCCGCTGGTCCTGATCCCCGCGTCCACGGTGTTCACGCTGCCGGAGTCCGAGGAGCCCAACGACGGCCAGGAGCAGCAGGAGCAGGGGCCCGAGCCCACTCCGGATGGTGTGGTGCATCAGCTGGTGCAGCACGATGCAGCGCCCGTGCAGCAGACCGTTTTCCCTGAGCAGCGGGCTGCGCAGCAGGATGCAGCATTGGCGCAGGTCAGTGCGCAGGACACAGAGGCTGCACAGCCCGAGATGCAGCAGGAAGTAGTGGCTGCCCCCTCCGAGCCCGCCTCAGTGCAGCCAGTGCCTTCAGTGCAGCCAGTACGACCAGTGCTGCATGGTGCAGCGCCCATGCAGCAGGGACGTGTACCGGGACAGCCGTCTCCCATGGGAGAGACCCCGCGTCCGGCTGGACGGGTCGGAGACGCGCGCGGGGTCGTGCTCGCGGTGGAGGGCGGGCAATTGGCCAACGCGGCCGACGCTCGCGCGGTAGAGCTGACCGGGGACGCGACGACGGACCTTGCGGCCCTGGTGGCGCAGGCGTCCGCGCTGGTGCCGTCCGGCACCCTGACGCTGCTGATCGGGCAGGATGCGCACCGCGGCTACCGGCTCGCTGCGGAGGCGCCGGCGCTTGGTGCCACGCCGTGGGCCAAGCCGTTCCAGGCCCTGGTGGATGAGGGATGGCACCGCCCGTACAACCCGCAGGATCGGCCCTACGTCGGGCGCTCCGTGCTCCTTGAGCACCCCGAGCGCAAGGGCCTGGTGCGCATCACCCCCGTGAAGTGGCTGGGCCTGGACGGTTTTCCGAGGGTGCGCACGCAGGAGATGCGCAGCGCGGAGGAGGAGGACCGCAGCGACGCGCTGACCCTCGCCTACCGGCTGGACAGGTTCGCGGAGATCACGGGGTACGCCTTCGAGGGGACGTTCGCCGGGACCGGGATCACGATGCTCCGGTCCATGGTGGAGGCGACCGCGCAGCGTTACCCCAAGTGGCAAGGCAACGTGGCGAACTGGCCGGACGCTGTCGATGACAGCGATTGGTCCCGTCAGCCGACCGACGCCGAGAAGGCGATGGAGTACACGCACCTGTACGACGGAAACAAGGCGTACCTGCCTGGGTACCGGCAGGCAATCGTGGCGCGCGACGACCTGAAGTACGTCAAGGCGCCCTTGTTCGACGAGAAGTTCGCTGGCCTCTGGACGATCCGCGTACCGGACTGGCCGCACCCGCTGTTGCCCGCACCCGTCCCCAACCAGACCCCCGGCACCCTCGCGACCGTGTCCACGGCGATCGTCATGCTGTACGTCGAAGTCGGCATCACGCCGGACATCGAGGAAGCCCGGATTGCCGAACGAGTCGAGTTCCAGGGCCTGCGCCAGTTCAGCGACAGCATCCGTGACCAGCTCAAGGCCCTCAGCGGAGCCAGTGACCCCGACGACCAGGCCGTGAGCGTCGCGCTCAAGGAGATCTTCCACGCGGTCCACGGCAAGCTGCGCAACGACAAGCAGGGCGTAATCCGGCGCCCCGACTGGGGCCACGCGATCCGCGATGCGGCGTGGACCAACATGCTGCGCAAGGCGTACGTGGCGGCCGGAGTCATCAAGCGCAAGACCGGCGGACCGGTCGAACCTCAGTTCCCGATGCGCGTCAAGACCGACGAACTCGCCTACGCCAGCGACAACCCCGACCCGCTGACCGCCGTGCCGTTCGGACTGCGGCTCGGTACCGGCCTGGGGGAGTTCAAGGCCGCGACCCAGACTCGCGCAGCCTGGGAGCAGGAGCAGGCGGCGAAGCGGGAGAAGGCACAGATGCTCAAGGCACGCCGGGAGGCCCGCAAGGCCCGCAGGGAAGGTGACCTGTGATGGCTCCGAACAACGGGGATGACCAGGCCGCGGCTGAGGCCGCCAAGGCTGCCCAGGAAGAGGCAGCCCGGAAGTCGACGACGAAGGGCGCGTTGTTCAAGGCGTTCGCGAAGCGATCAGCGAAGTCCGAGGACCGCGCGGCGCCCGTGCGTGCGGGGCAGCTCCTGAAGCGCGTGGGCGGGTCCATCAAGGACGCGGCGAAGGCCGTCGGCAGAAGCCCCCGCACCTTCAAGCGGTGGCTGGACGGCCAGGCCACCCCGAAGGCGGACAGCAACGAGGCGCTGAACCGCGCCAACCGTGAGGCCCTGGTGCCCGAAGGTCGCCGGAAGCGAATTTTGGCCTCAGCCGATGACCGGTACCTGGTGGAGGACGAGGAGAGCGGTCAGATGCGGTTCCAGAAGCCCGAGGGGGTGACGGGCAAGGGCGGATTCGTCTTGACCGCGGTGATCCGGATCAGCAAGGACGAACGCGAGCGGAGCGTGAATCTCGGCCCGTACCTGAGCAGCGACCACATGCAGGAGCTGATGGACGCCTTCATGGCCGGCAACGAACGAGCCGCTGTCGACGTCCTGGAAGAGGGTCTTGAGAACTGGGTCCCGGAGGCTGAGTTGTTGTCCACCAGCTCCTTGAGCTTCAGCCCGGTGGAGTGGGAGAGCGAAGACGAGTGAGGTACCACCGAGAGCCCCGTACAGTCGGTACCTATGAGCAGGGAAAGCGAGTGACCATGCCGGAAGACCCGATCGCACAGAGTGAGATCGCAGCTCTGACCCGTCGACACGAAGACGGCCAGGCCCAGAACGCTCGCGAGTTCGGGATCATCAAGAGCGAGCTGACCACGCTCCAGCTCAAGGTCAGCAACCTCGATCAGAAGCTGGACACCTTCATCGCGGAGCAGCGCGAGGCGAACGCGGAGCAGCGCCGGACAAACGCGATCCTCGTCGAGCTGCTGTCCAAGCAGGTGGGCAAGGACCCTGACGCAGCCGAATAGCCCGGACCGCGTCTGAGGCCCCGTACCAGTGCGGTACGGGGCCTCAGTGCTGCACTGATGGTCAGTGTCACGCTGCCTGTCACGTCGGGTGTCACGCTCGGGACTGTCACGCACAAAACCGCAGGTCAGCTCTCCGCAGACCCCCGGAACCCCTGTTTCGTGTTGCAGTGTTGCAGCGTGACAGCTACAGGGCGCCGTCACCTTCCTTCAACTTCTGGGCGATCTTCTCCGCCAGGACGTCGTCTTCCAGCAGCTCGGCCGCGAGCACCCGCAGGACGGCCGACAGGTCGACGCGCGACAGCTCGTGCTCGCCGGCCGTGAGGTTGCACCACTTCTTCAGCTTCTTGTGCATGGGCGGGCGCAGATCGAGCGTGACCCGGATCGGCTTCGTGCTCAGGCTCTGCGGCAGGGGCGCCGCGTGCGTCGAGCCTCGGTCGACCGTGCGGCCATAGCCGCGCTTCTTCCCAGCCGCCGCGTTCATCCGAGTACCTGCTTCCTTCGGTCGAGGAGTTCCTTCACCAGCCGACGGGTGTTCGTGCCGGGAGTCCGCGGCGTGATGGCCTGACGGAACCTGTCATCGTGGTGCGGGATCACAGTGTCCAGGACCTCGAAGCCCTTTTCTTCCAACACCCCCCGGACCTCAGCATCAGGGCCCCACTTGGTCCTCTTCGACTTGTTGGTGCGGTTCAACAGCACCACGACGTCGGCCGGCGTCTCCCGCATCTCCTGCACTTCCGCCAGCAGCTCCAGGAGCTGGGACCGCCCGCTGTCATCCGGGGCCCCCCGGGGAGGCTCGAACATCCGGTCCACCTCGTAGTGGCTCGGCGCGACGGGGAGAACCCAGGTGTCCGCGTAGCGCATCGCACCCCGGGCAATCCGAGCGTGGTCTTCGAGCTGTGGCACGTCGATGAGGACGACGTCCACGCTCCCGTGGATGTCCGGGATCTTCCGGTGAAGGTCCGGCTCATCCATGCCGACGACGGGCCAGGGAAAGCCCCCTGCGCGGTTGTACGCAGCCAGTGACGACCGCCCCGAGTCCGCATCCACCAGCAGGGGCTTGAAGTTCTCTTCGTAGAAGGCTTGCCCTGTAAAAACGGCGGTGGTCGACTTCCCCACCCCCGGTTTCAGGTTCAAAAACGCCCATGACATCACCATGCCACTAGGGTACTGCGCATACTGACATCAGTACCGAACTGCCCAGGAAGGCATCACTCATGACGGAAGTCGCCCCCACCCGATGGGTGCCGCCGGACCCCCGGGAACTGCCGGAATGGCGCGCGCAGCTCGTTGACTACACCGCGTCGGACCCGTCCAACATCATCAGGCCAGTAGGACACTGACAGCACTGGTAGCCAGTGCCGCACTGAACGCCAACGGCCCGCCTCCCGAGAGGGAGAGCGGGCCGAAGCGTTACCCAGGCCCAACCGGCGCGGGTACCGTCCTGAGTGTCTACGTCAGGACGGAGTCCATCATGCCGCAGTGGTCTGACTACAGCACAGGCGAACGAATCAAGATCCTCCGAGCAGAACGCCGGCAAACCGAACTCGCCGAACAGACCGGCCTATCGGTCGTCACCGTCCAAAAGGCCGAGCAGGACAAAGCGCTGACCCTTCCGACCCTCCTCAAGCTGGCCGATGCCATGCACGTGGACGTGTCCGTGATCCTCGGCCAGCAGGCACCCCGCCGATCCATGGACAACGCCAGCCGCGCCATGCTGCGCAAGTTGGCCCGCACCGTCCACGACACCGCCGCCGGCCTCCTCCCCGAAAGCACCGAGCCCGCCCCCGTCGCCGATCTCAAGGACGCCACCCGCCGCGCATGGGACCTGTACTGGGGCGGGGAGTACATCGAACTCGGCGCCATCCTCACACCGCTACTCAGGGAAGCCGCCGCGGCCGTCCACGACGCGCCCGCCGACGGCGCCGCCGATGCGCTCGCGGTCCTGTCGGACGCGAACCAGATCGCCGGGTGCGCCGCGAACCTCCTCGGTGCCCGTGACCTCGCGTACGCCGCGGTCGGCCATGCCCGCACCGCTGCTGCCAAAGCAGGAGACCCGTTGCGGTCGGCCCGCGTCGACTCCGCCTATTCGTGGGTGTACCTGCGAGACGGCCGGATCACCGATTCGCTCACCCTCGCCCAACAGGCCGCCGCCGAGGTGGAGCCGCGGTATTCCGACGCCACCCCCGAACGCCTCACCGTCTACGGCAATCTGCTCACCCACTGCGCAGTCACCTCCGCCCGCCTGGACGACGCCGACCGCGCCGCCGAATTCCTGTCCCAGATGCACGCCGCCGGCGCCCGCCTCGGACAGGAATGCGACTTCCACGGCGCCCGGTTCGGACCGAGGACCGCGGCGACACAAGCCGTCGGCATCAACGTCACCACAGGCCAGACCGGCAAGGCGTTGACCCTGATCGAGTCCATCCCCGAGCCCGCGCTCGGGTCGCTCGCGGCGGCGGCCCGCAACCGCTACCGCCTGGACGTGGCGATGGCGCAGGCAGACGCACGGATGTGGGACGCCTCGCTGGACACCTTGGAGACCGTGCTGGCGCAGGCCCCGCAGTGGGCGCGACATCAGGCGCTGCCTGGCGTGATCGTGGAGAAGATCGGGCACGCGTCCACGTCGCGACTGCGCAGGGTGGCAACGCTGGTGGGGCAGCGACCCGTGTTGGGCGGCTTCGATATGGCGACAGTCAAAACTGCGCTGTAGCGGACGACTTGGGGCCGTTGACGGCTCAACAGTCGCACGGGGCGGACGACTTCACCGCTGATGGATTGCCGAAGTCGTCCGCCCCGTTTCTTCATGATCGCAGTCTGTAGCGGGATGGTTACTGCCATGGATGCTGAGACCCCCCGCCGCGTACCCGTCGCGCTGTACGTCTGCACGAGCGACCAGGACGCCGCCGAACTCCTCACGGACTACTGCCGCCAGTACGCGCACGCCCGCGACTGGGACGCCATCGAGACCGTGACGGACACCGACCGTCAGGCCCCGTTGATGTCCCGCCCCGGCTGGGTGCGCCTTCTCACGCTGCTGTCGGACGGAGCAATCCGCGGAGTGGTGACCTACAGCCCGGCTATGGTCGCCGTCCCGGAAGGCGAATACGAGTCGGTACGCACCCTGATGCGTGACCGAGGCGCGTTCCTGGTAACCGCCCGCGCCACCACGGACGACCCGGACACGCCGCCGCGCCGCACCCCCGCCCAGACCGCGCGCCGGCAGAACATCGCAGACGTGGCTTACCGGGGCTGCGGTGCCGACTGGGAGGTGACCCAGTGAGCACACAGAGGCAAGAGACCACGACCAGCGCCGGGACTGGCGCGCACTGCCGGGCGGTGCTTTACACATGCTGCCGTCGCCGGGGGGAGCGGCTGGCCCCGGAGGAGCAGGCACGCGCGGAAGCACGGGCGTATGCAGCATCCCGAGACATCAAGATCGTGGAAGAGGTCACGGAACCGTTCGGCGAGCCCGACCCTGAGAAGCGCGCGGGCTGGCAGCGCGTCATGGAGCTGGCCAAGACGCACGAGATCGATTGCGTGCTGGTCCGGTGGCAGTCAGCCGTTTCTCCGCGTCATGAGCTGCGTTACGAGGCGGACCAGGCTCTGAGGGCGCACGGCGCGTCGGTCCGCTACTACTGGCCGACACCCCCAGGTGAAGCGCGCGAGGTGATCCGGCCGTGAGTGGCCAGCACGCGGCGGACCGGCCGTCTCGTCCGGGCGCTGCGGCGCTGCTGCTCGGTCTCCTCGGTGCCTTGCCACCTGCGCTGATCGTGGTGCCCCGCGCTGTTGCCGCACCCGCGCCGGTGTCGGTGTCCGTGCCGGATGTCGCGCCGGAGGAGTTCGCAGCCGGCCCGCAGATCTCCGCAGCCAGCCGAGCCGAGCCGCTGCGCGCGTGTCGGTGCGGGGAGCGCCCCGCCCCCTGATTCCGGCGGTGCGCGATGACCCGTGACCTCGCGCACCGCCGGTCGCTACTCCGCTCCGATCACACGACGGGCAGGCCCCAAAACAGGGGCCTGCCCGCCGTTGCGCCCCGCCGCACTTGGAGGGGCGCGGCGCGGCCCGGTCGCGCTGATGCGGCCGGGCCATGGCATTAATGGTCTTTCTCATGATTATTCCCTTACTGTCCGATTCGAACCCTGCCCATGGCTTTCCGGGCCGTTCTGAGGCTCGTTGCAGTGCGGTACTGGCCCTCATGTTTGCGGCTCGTAGATGACCGCGCGGCCGTTGCTGCTGTTCCGTGTGGCACTGATCGCAGTGGCACACGGAACTCTTTCTGATCTCTCCAAGACGGTCCGGAGTGTGCACGTCCGCGTATGAGCTCGGAGGGGAAAACGGCGGTGTTCCGGATTGTTCCGGAACGCGTTCCGTACCGTCCGGAACGCTTATACCCGCTCTGACCTGCACTGTTCTGCGTGTTCCGGTGTTCCGGAACTATGAGTAGGTGTACCCCATCAGGTGAAGCGCTCCCGCTCTCCCTGATCGCTGGTGTAGTCTCATCAGTGAGGTACTGAAGTCAGTACCTCACTGATGATCGGTCGATGATCCGGCCCGAGTGATCCACGCCTCTTCGATCGCTCCCCAAGAGCTTCAGAAACTCAACTCCCCTCATTGTCAAGGGAGTTGACGAAACTGCCTGCGTGTGCATCGGGTTTTTGATCTTCCCGCCATCGACTACAGAAGGTGAGCGGGAAGGCCGAAGGCCGCCCCCGCGATCCGGTCGCCGCACTCCAGCCCGAGCCACCAAACCAGCCCATCGCGGTATCCTCCCAGGTCAACGCCAGCTCAGCACGTCGCCAGCCACAGCGCGAGGCCGGCACTCCCGCGCCACCGACCGCCGAAGGCGGTCACACCCCGTAACCCCGCCGCGAGGCGGGCAGCGTGCCGCAGGCACGGATACAGGTGCTGTTCAGGGGACAAAACCAAGTTACGTTTAACCTTAGCAATACG
>NZ_JBEJGX010000005.1 GCF_040253635.1 Streptomyces sp. Edi2
CTACGTATTGCTAAGGTTAAACGTAACTTGGTTTGTTCCCTAACAGCACCTCCCGGCTACGCCGGGTAACCCCCGGCCTTCGGCCAGGGGGCTCGGGCCGTTGGCCCTTCGCGGGTGCGTACGGTGAACTCCCGCGCTTCGCGCGGGAGTTGCGCGGGGCCTTCGGCCCTCGCGGGGTGGGTGGGGGCGGGGGCGTCCGGGCTGGCGCCCGGACGTGGTGGGGTGCGGGTGGGTCAACTCCTCCGCTGCGCTGCGGAGTTGACTGGTGCCCGGCTTCGCCGGGTGGCACGGGCTGGCGCCCGTGCTGGGGGATGGCGGGCGCTGCGCGCCCTTGGCGGGGCGTGGTCCAACTCCTCCGCTGCGCTGTGGAGTTGGTGGGTTGGTTGTGTTGGTTTGCAGTTATGTTGGTTGGGGTGGGGTTTTCGGGGCTTGAGGTTGGTTACTTTGTGTGATGTGTGAGGGGGTGTTGGGTTGATCTTGTTGGGGAGCGCTTCGCGCTCTGGATCGTGGGGCGGTGACTGGGGGTCGGGTGGGTGGGGTGAGGGGGTGTCATGTTCCTTGGTTTGGGCGGGGTGTGGGGCGGGGCTGCGGTCGGGGGTGCCTGGGTTCTGGGGTGATGTCATATGGGCTCGTTGGACAGTTAGTTGAGTTGCCCTCACTCCTGGGTGGGTGTGGCCGGCCGGGGTGGGCGCGGCGGCGGGAGGAGGTGCAGCGGCTGCGTGCTGCGGGTGAGCTGCTGGACACCAAGGACGTGGTGCTCGGCTGCGGGCGGAGCTGGCGGCGCGAGGCTGGGATCGGGAGTGGGGCGAGGCGCCCGAGGAGGCATGGGATCAGGGGCGGTGGCCCGGCTCGCGGGACGGCGGGCATCCCGACCGGGTGTCGGCCCGGCTGGACGAGGCGCTCGTGCGCCAGTCGTGGCGGCCTGCTGGCACACCTCCCGCGAGGCGATCGCGGCGCTGTGGGCCTGGCGCGACGCCCACCCCGGCATCGTCCCACCGCGGCGCCGGCCGAAGGCGATGAGCCCACAGGGCCGCTGGCCGAGTACGAGCGGCTCGCCGCGCAGGTCACCACGACAGGCGCCATCTACCGGGCCGGCCTGACCCGCGGCATCGCCGCCGCCCAATCCCTCGCCCCCACCCCCTGAGCGTCCGGCCACCCGGGGGACACCACACCGCCCCACACGGCCGAGCCGGCCACCTTCGGCCGGCCGGATACCCACCGCCCACTGCCACCGGGTCGGCGGCGCCCACCGAACTCGCCACCTGAGCCCACGGATTCCGGGCGACGGTGCGCCGGCGGGCGAGCGCACCATCGGCCGGCGCCGGCCTGGCCTGGGTAACCGTGGGAGGCACTGTCTACCCAGGCCGAACCTCAGATCCACCTGCAGTTCGTAGGCGCGAGGGCGCAGCGGAACCTCCGAAAGCACGGCAGGCCACAAGGGGCCGGGCGGCGGCCGCGCGGGGCTAGTCGAAGTCGCTCATGCGGTGCGGCACGAACGGCACGGCCGTCGGGTTCTCCGGACGGATCTGCGTCGGCTCCCGGACTCCACCAGCAGCTCGCGTGTAGTCAGCGCCACCGGCCCCGGCGAGCGATCTCCGTCAGCAGCTCGCTCGCGGTCAGCTCCCGGGGCGCCGCTTCGTCCTTCACGGCCTGGAGCACGCGGTCGGCGGCCGCCGCCAGGTCCTGCATCTCGTCACGGATGACGACAACCGGCTTCGACGGAGAGGGCAGTTGCTCCACGAGAATTCCCTTCGGATCGGACGTACTACTGCTGGTCGATGCTGGCGCCGGCCTGGACCGTACGGACCATGCCGCCCATCTGAACACACCGGCAGCTCCCGCCTTTCGACGCGCCGGCGGCAGCCGAGCGTAACCCCGCCCCAGCACGCTCGTTGAACAGATACGGGGACCCCTGAGCTCACCCCGGGCCGGCTCAGCCGACGAGGATGCCCACGAAGCACCGGCCAGAACCCGGCGCGCGCCCGCCACAACCCCAACACCCGTACACCCGCCTCGCCCTGGGCCGCCACAGCCGCGGCGAGGACCTCGTCGACCACAGGCAGTACGTGCCCGCCGACCGGCACCGGCCAAGCAGACCATGGCGGCCGGCGCCCGGCGCGCGCCGGGCGCCGGCCGGGACGGGCACAGCAGGGGGCTGTCAGGACTCGCTGGTAACGTCCGGCCGGGGACGTGTATCGGTCAGGCCCAGCTACTCGGATCCGCGCCGAGCGCCAGGGCGTGGGCCATGACTCCGTCCTCGTGCCCGACGAAGACCACGTCTGCGTGTTCCTCGAGCAGGACGTCGCAAGGGTCTCCCTGCGTGCCTCCCCGCTTCACCACGACCGTCAGGGTCACGTACTCGTCCTCGTGTGGCACTGCTTCTCCTGTCTCTGCGACGTGCGGGCGGGGCGGGGCGACTGGAGGAACGGCGGCTACCACCAGACGTGGACGAGGTACTCGCCACCGCCGATGACACCGCTGCACACGAGGTCGTTCATCACCGAAGCCAGGTGGGGCTCGGGACCACCCGCGCGCCACGCGGCAATCTCCTCGGCTTCCTCCGGGTCCAGGGGCTCTGCCCACGCCTCGACGCGGTGGTACGAGCCATTGGACACACCGAGCGCCCCAATCACGTTGTACTGCAAGCCGTAGTGACGGCGAATGAGGCACTCAAGGTCTGCGAGTTCAACCTGGCGGTACGTGACGGATTTCAACGGCAAGCTCATATATGGGCCCTTCCGTGACAGTTCGCGAGGCGGACGGCGGCCAGTTGGACCGCCGGAACGCCGAGGTGCGCTGGAGCTTGTGCTGGAGGCGGTAGTCGTTGACCACCGGACCGGCTGCGTCCCGCAGCCCGCGGCGGCCGGGGCCATGCCTACCGGAGGGGGCGGGGACGGGAGCGAGAGTCGAACACCACCCACCCCGTGCCGTGCACACGCCGGATGACACCACCGAGGGTGGCGATCTGGCCCGTACCCGAGCCCACACCCAAGGCGTCGATGCGGTCCAGCATCGCGGCCGCCTGCTCGGCAAGCTCACGAGCCTGCTTCTGAAGCTCATCGAACTCTTCGGCGGTGCCGTTGAACATGATCATGCGGCTCTCCTCGTTCGTGGGGCGATCTACGGCGGCCGGGGCAGTGGTGGTGTCACCCCCCGTCTCATTCATTAGTTTACTCATATTTGCGCTTTAAGGCAAACTTTAGGCGTCACGCAGGTTCGAGGGGGCGCGCCGCACGACATGGCCGGAGCGTCCGGCCGGCCGGACGCCCACCCTCACCAGACCGGCGGCATCCACCGAACCCGGCACCTGAGCCCACGGAGTCCGGCCGACGGCGCACCGCTGGCCGACCCCGGCCCGACCGGCGTAGCCACGGGAGGCCCACCCACCCAGGCCGAACCTCAGATCCACCTGCACTTCGCAGGCGCGGGGGCGCAGCGGAACCTCCGAAAGCACGGCATCCCCAGGAAAGGAATCCGGCAGCTCCCGCCCTTCGACGGCACCGGCCGCCACCCGCACGACGCCGGAATCTCGCCCGCGCCGGCCGGACACCGCGCCGTACCCGGCCGAGGACCGCACGCGCCCGCCGGCGCCCGCGCGTAACCCTGCCCCCGCACGCTCGTTGAACGGATACGGGTTTCCCTGATCTCGCCCCGGGCCGGCTCACTCGACGAGGAGGACACTCACAGCACCAGACCGCCACCCGCAGCAGCCGGCGCACCGCGGCGACGCGCGGCGGCCGGGGCCGGCCCGGCCGGCAACCGGGCGGTGACCCGGCCTTCGGCCAGGGCGCGGCAGGAAGGCTGCCGGCTGCGGAGAGCGGGGCGCAGCAGGCGGCGGCGCGCACGGGGAACCGGCCCGCTGGGGCCCTGCGGGCGGCCGGGAGACCTGCCGGCGGGCCGGGACAGTCTTCTCTCGTTTCTGGCATCTGACCTGGGAAAGCGTTGCGATGTCGAAGTTCACGTCGGCCTGTGCGGCCGCGGCCGGCAGCTCGCGCCGGGGGCCCTCGCCCTGCCACGATCAGAGCTCCACCGGGCCCGCCGGCCCACCGCAACTCCCGTACGGAGGCGCCACCATGCCCACTCCCCCGCCCGCCCCCAAGTCCGCCGCGCCGTCGCCGGCCGCCGCCACCGCCCCGAACTCGCCGGCCGCCCGCGGGCGCCTGGGCGCGGCCGAGGCCGCCATCGTCATCACCGCCATCACCGCGGTGACCGTCCTCGCCGTCCTGGAGCGCCCCGTCCCCGCCCTCCTGACCACCCTCGCCGCCGGCACCCTCCTGGTGCTGCTGCCCGGCCGCGCCGGCGGCCGGCTGCTCGCCGTCCTCCACGCGCTCACCAGTCCCCGCCCGTGAACCGCACACCCGACCGCACCACCCGCTCCCGCCCCGGCGCCGAACCGGCCGAACTCGCCACCCTCCGCGGCTGGCTGCGCGCGGCGAAGGGGAACCTGACCTTCTACAGCCTCGCCCGGCGCGCCCGGGGCGACGGCCGGCCGGACTACACGGTCTCCGAGTGCACCCTGCGCCAGGCCCTCGACGGCCGGCTCCCCACCCTGCGCACCATCCTGGCCTTCGCCCGCGGCGCCGGCGCCGACCAGAAGAAGGCCGAGCGGCTCTGGAGGAGAGCCGACCGCGCCGTCAACCCGCCGCCGCGCCGGCCCGCCCCGCACGTACCCGGCTCCTTCACCACCCCGGCCGGACTCGTCCGCGCCATGAACCGCGTGCGCACCACCGCCCCCCACACCAGCCTGCGGGCCCTCGCCGACCAGGCCGGGCCCGCCCTCACCCGCAGCACCCTCCACCGCATCCTCACTGGCCAGCAGATACCCACCGCCGGCCAGCTCGCCGCGTTCGCCGCCGCCTGCGACGCCGGCGAGGCGGCCACCGCCGCGCTCCTGGCCGGCCACCACCGGATACTCAACGGCCCGCCGCTGCCGATGCCCTACTACGGATGCGCCTACGCCGAGGTCGCCGAAGAACGGCGCCTGCGCGACGAAACCGCGCGGCCCTGGCTCGCCGAGCCCGAACGCGACTGGTACGACCAGCAGCTGCACGACGAACGGGAAGCCGACCACCAGCGCCAGATCGACGAAGCCGAGGCCCTCCTCGACGAGCTCGAGGCCGAACCCCACCCAGCCCCCGCCGGGCCCAGCCCCGCCGACAGCAGCCTGCGCGCCGAACTCGCGGCGATCGCACGGGCCCAGCCCGTCTACGACACGCGGATCGGCCGGCCCCCGGCGCCGGCCGGGCCCAACCCGGAGCAGTCCTTAAATCCCCGGCCCGATGCCAGCGGCGCAGCGCCCGGGACGGGGCCCGGCCGGCAGCCGGCGTGAGCCGGACTCGGGCCAGGAGTACGGCGGCCGGTCACCGGCGGGACGGCCGGGCGCAGCGGGCGGCGGACGCGAACGGACGGCGAACCGGCGGCAGGCCGACGGGGCGCAGGAGCGGACGGGTCTGGCCGGCTACCGGGCGCTGATGGTGGCCGACCAGCCGCTGCGGCTGAAGTGGCAGGCGCCGTCCGGGTCGACGCGTACCGCTGCCCCCGCGATGGGCAGGTCGCCGTCGATGACGAGCCAGGTGCGGATGCTGTCCAGCTCGTCCCACAGCCAGCGCGGGCCGCCCTGATGGACGGTGGGCACATCCCGGGCACCGGCGGCCGTGGCCCGGGCCCAGGAGCCGTCCGGGTGCAGCATGTAGGCGGTGCGGGAGCCGTCCTTGGCCGCCTCCATGCGGTGCTCGATGCCGGGGACGGTCAGCTCCAGGGTGGAGCGCACGTCCCAGGTGCCGGCCACCCGCATCACGGAACATCAACACGTCTGGCGATACGGGCAGTTCGGCCGACCAGAGCCGGCCGCGGAAGTCAGCCGGATGCCGTCCGGGCGGCATCGACTTCGCCCGCGTCGATGAGGGCCTCGCGCAGTCGTGTGACGGCGTCGGTGTGCGGGTGGTCGGGTACGGCCTGGGCGGCCTGGAGCAGGGCCCGGGCGGGGCGCAGGACGTCCCGGGCCTCCCACAGGCCCGCGGGTTGGGCGACGAGGGCGGCGGTGAGCAGGAGTGCGTCCCGGTCGGTGGGGTGTGCGCAGGCGCGCCAGGCGGCGGTGGCCGGATCGTGGGGTGTGGTGTGTTCGGCGGCGGCGCGGGCCAGGGGGAGCCAAGTTAGGTCGTCGAGGGCGAGGTCGGCGAAGTAGCCGGCGCCGGCGAGCGCGCCGGGCGGCAGGTCGGCGGTGAGGGCGGCCCGCCACACGGTGGTCACCGCGGTGAGTTCGCCGGCGGTGGCCGGCCGTGCGGGGGGCCGGGTGAAGCGGAAGGTGCGGGAGTAGAGGTCTGCGCGGTGCGGTTGCAGGCGCCAGGCCATGACCTGCAGAAGCCAGGAGGCGGCGTCCGGGCCGCCGGGGCCGGCCGCGATCCGGGCCAGCACGTCGGCCGGGTCGCCCAGGAGGTGCGGGTCCTCGGTCAGGGCGTGGGCCAGGTGCTCGGCCGGGCCGCCGGCGCCGGGGCGCAGCGAGTGGAGCACGGCGGTGCGGTCGAGCGAGGCGAGCAGCTGCGGGTCGGCGCGGCCGGTGTCCAGCCACGCGGCGGCCGGGGTGGGGCCGCCGTTCAGGGTGGTGAGCGCGGCGTGGTGGCGGGCGGTGAAGTCGGGGGCGCAGATGCGCAGGGGCATCAACCGGGCGCCGAAGAGGGCGGCCACGGCCGGGGCGGTGGCGCCGGCGGTGAGGATGTCCCCGAGGAAGTCCCAGACGTCGCCGGGCAGCGGCGCGCCGGGCCGGATCGCCGCGGTCAGCGCGCAGTTGAGGAGGCACTCCAGCGCCCGGACCGCGCTCTGCGGCGCCGGCGGCCGGGCGGCGGACGGCCGGGAGCCGGGCCGGCTTGCGGGGGCCGGGCGGTCCGCGGGCGGGGTCGCGGCGATGGGAGCTGCGGGGTGGGCCAGGGGCTCGGCCAGGGCACGGAGGCGGTCCAGGGCCGCGGGCAGCAGGGCTCCGAGGCCGGTCGGTCCGGCCGGGCGGGTCCACGCCGCGGCGAGCAGGCCGAACAGGGCCGCCTGCGCGAAGTGTTCCAGCGACTGGGCCGGCGCCGGCCCGGGCCCAGGCTCGGGCTCGGGTGTGTGCAGGTGGACGAGGTTGCGGCCCGGCAGGGCGCCGATTTGGTCCGCGGCCTCCTGGACGGCGACGAGGTAGAAGGCGCGCAGGACAGGTGCTTCGAGCGCGTCGAGGACCGCGGGGACGTCTGCGGTCCAGGCGGCCGGGTCGGCGGCCACCAGGCGGCTGACGATGTAGGCGTGGTCCTCCGCGCCGGCGTCCCGGGCCGTGGCCAGGGCTCGGGCGGCGGCCGGCGGGCCCTGGCCGGCGGCGAGTTCCAGCAGGCCGGTGCCGTCGGGGTCGGTGGGGGCCGGGGCCGGCAGCGGGCGGGCGGCGGTGCGCGGGTCGGGCGGGCCGGCGGGGGTGAGGCGGCGCATCCCCTCCAGCAGCGGGGCGAAGGCGGTGCGCAGGCGCGCGGGCAGGACCGGGGACCAGTCCCACACCCGCAGCCAGGCCGCGGGCGCGACGTCCTCGCCCCAGACCGCGGCGACGTCCCCGGCGGCGGGCGGCGGGCCAAGCAGCGGTGCGGCCGCGGCGTCCAGGGCGGCGGTGGCCCGGGAGGTGCACGAGCGCCACACCGCGGCGGCGAGGCGGGCCGGCTCAGGGTGCGGGGGGCCGGCCAGCAGGCGCGGCATCAGCCCGTACGCCAGCTCATGCCACCGCACCACCTCCGGCTCCGGCCGGGGCGCGGCCGCCGGCGCCTCATGCGCGCCGGCCGGGGCCTCATGCAGGTCGTCATGCGGGTCGTCATGCAGGCAGCGGGTGGGGACGCCGGCGGCCAGGTGCGCGGCCCAGATCCGGTCGGCGAGCCACCCGTCGGCGGCCGCGGCCTTGTGCCACTGCGCGGTCCGCTCGTCCAGGCCGACGCCGGCGGCCGCGTCCGCGTTGGCCAGGTCCAGGACGGCACGCGCCAGCATCGGCCCGCCGAACACGCCCGGGGCGCCGGGGCAGATCCGGTCCAGGTCCTCGTGGAAGACGCTCCGGCGGACGGCCGGCGCGGTGAGCTCCACATCCCGCACCAAAAGGGAGGCGGCCACCGCGCGGATCATGCGCACCGACCGGTGTGGTGCGGCGGCGGGCCCGCCCGGGTGGGCGGCGGCGACCAGCGCCTGGAGGAGGCGCCCGGCCAGGTCCTGCGGCATCCGCGCAATGTCCGCACGCACCGCGGCGGACCAGTGGGCCGGGTCGCCGTCGAAGAGCGGGCGCCGGCCGGCTGCGGGCCGGGCCGCGGCCGCGCGGGCGCCGGCCTCCGCGGCCCGCAGCCGGCCGGCCGCTTCGTGCTCGGCGTCGACCGCGGCCAGCAGGAGCCGTTCGGCCACCAGGATCCAGTCGCGGTCCCGGCCGGCGAGCGGCACCGCGCACGCCCACTCGGCCGCCAGGCGCAGCACCCGGCTCCGGACCAGGACCGCCCCCTCCCCCACCCCGGTGCCGGCCCCGGTGCCGGCGGCGGCGTGCTCGTCGAGGACGGTGCGCACCAGCGCCGGCCCCATCAGCGCGGCATCACCGGCGGCCAGGTCCACCAGCGCGACCAGCGCGGCCGGGCCCCCGGCGGCAACGGTCAGGGCGTGCTCGGCCAGCCACGCGCCGGCCGTGGCGGGGGCGGCGACGGCCAGGTGTTCCAGGAACCCCGCGGCCGGCCATCGGCCGCCGGCCGCCGGGTCGGGGCGCAGCAGATGCGGAGCGTGCTCCTGGAGCAGGGGCAGCCAGGCCGCGGCCGGCCGGGAGCGGAAGAAGAACGCGGTCGCGCGCGGGTCCGCCCACCGGGCCACCTCCCGTACGTGACCGGGGCCCGGGCGCTCCAGCGCGGTCAGTTCAAGGACCCGCGCGGCGCGGCCGGGCAGCGGCACCAGCAACTCCCGCGCCGCGTCGAGGACCTCGGCGTACAGGCGGGCCGCACGGCCCGGGGCGGCGGCCCGGCCGTGCGGCGGCCGCGTCCCGGTCCGGCCGGGCGCACCGGCGCCGGCGAGCAGGTCAGGACGTCGTCGGGCATCAAGCCGGCCCGGCCAGCACAGCCGACGGCCGGGACGGCGCCAGCGGGGCAGGTGAGGTCAGCGCCGGTGCGCCACACCACGCTCAGCACGTCGAACAGCACCCGGACGGCGCCTCGTTCTATGCAAAGTAGAAATACCCAGCGGCGGCGGACCCCCTTGGCCGGCCGCGTCGCGCTCGCGCGGGCCGGAGGTGGTCGGGTCCGGGTCGAGTCGGAGGAACAGACGGTGGATTACGGCGGGGGCGGGCGGTGTGCGGTGCCCACGGCGTACGCCCGGCGGTGAGCGGCGGGTCGAGAGGGAGAAGTCGCCTGCCCTTCCGGCCGCCGGGAGCGTGCGGCGCTCCCGGCGGCCGGAAGGGGCGCGGGGGTCAGACCGTGGGGGTGTGCGCGGCGAGGGGCTCCGGGAGGTCCTTGGTGTACAGGCCCTCCAGGCCGGAGGGCGCGATCAGGCCCCAGGTGAAGGTGTCGGTGTCGGCGTAGAACCAGCCGCGCAGGCGGCTGGGGGCGTCGTGGGTGCGGATGACGCCTACCCCGTAGACCTCAAGAGTCCCGTCGGCGAGGCCGTCCTGCTGCTCCTTGGTGAGGTGGCCGACGGCGTAGAACTTATCGAATTCCTCGTCGGCGACGACTGCGAGGACGGGGCTGAAGTCGTCTTCGCCGCCGTCGTACACGCTGTTCATGCGCTCGCGGGCGAGAGCGGCCAGTGCTTCCGTGCGGGTGGGGCAGGTGGTCTCGTAGAGGACGCCGTCCTTGTGGCGGGGTTCCTCGTCCCTGTCGTACGTCCAGACCTCGACCTGGTGGTGGGCGTGGAGGCCGATGCCGTTGTGGCGCATGCGCAGGAAGCCGAAGGGCTTGCCGTCGACGACGACGGGGTGGCGCTCGGTGCAGAACTCGCAGGTGATGCCGACGTGGCGCAGGAAGCGCTGGAGGCGGGGGAAGCGCGCGAAGCGGGTGCCGCAGTTGCAGCAGGTGAACACCTTCCAGCTGGTGGGGTCGGCCGCCGAGTCGTGGTTGCAGCGGGGGCACGCGTAGGTCGCGCCGGTCTGCCAGTTGATCACGGTGTTGCCCATGGTCTTCCTCCTCTACTCGGGGGTTCCCCCGCCGTATTGTCTATTGAGACTGTACATGAATCACGGACCGATGTACAGTCTTAATAGACAACGCGATTCGCCCGCCTCTCCCGGGAGTACGACATGAACCCCAGCACCCGCCCGGCCGTCTGGCGCTTCGCCGACCGCGACACCGTCCGCACCGCCGACGGCACGACCTGGCACCGGGGACTGCGCCGGCCCCGCTCCTGGGCCGCCCTCGGCAGTGACCTGCCCGAGCGCGACGACGAGGCGGTGCGCGCGCTGCTCGGCATCGACCCGCACGCCGTCTTCGCCCCCGCCGGGCCTGACGCCTACACGGCGCTGCCCGGCCACGTGCTGGATACGCCGCAGGCCCTGGCGCTGCTCGACGTCCGCCCCGCCACCGGCGCGACGCTCTACCGGCACTCGCTCGACCGCACCGGGGCCTTCCTCGGGAGCAACCCGGGCAGGCGCAGCACCCCGGTGCCGGGCCTGCGTCCCGCCGACGTCCGCACGTCCCTGCGGGGTACGGCGGCGCGGCACAGCCGCGCCCGGATCACCTTCGACCGCGCCCACGGCCGCCTCCACGCCCGGTACGCGATCGGCAGCACCCTGCACACCCATACCTACGCCCTGACCGCCCCCTGACCCCTGGGCCCAGGGCGGGCGGACTCGGGCCGCTCTCGCCCCTCTGTCTATTAAGACTTGCACTCGCGCCGCACTGGATGTACAGTCTTAATAGACAACAGGGCGGGCCGGAAGGCACGCGGACGTAAGGAGCGGCGCATGACGAACGACCTTGAGATCCTCGACGGCATCCTCAACGCACCCCTCCCCCCGTGCGACCTCGGGTACTACGGCTGCGAGGGCACGGCCGTCGAGCGCATCCCGCACCCGACCGGAGAGGCGCTGGGCGAGAAGGACTGGCCCGACGTCTGGGTCTGCGGGGGGAACTGCGAGCGGAACGCGGAACGCGACTCGTAGCCCCCGGCCCGGCGACACCGCCGGGCCCCCAGCACCCGCACCCGCACCCCGTCCTCAAGGAGAACCCTCATGCACCTGAGCTTCGCGGCCATGGCCCTGTACCTGTCGATGCACGACACCGGCGCCCTCGTCACGCCGTACGAGGTGCAGCAGATCCGCGCCGAGGCCGTGGCCCGCTGGGGGTACGACGGACTGCGCGCGGAGTGCGTCAAGCGGGCGCTGTTCTGCGCCGCCGCCGAGCCGGACGCCCACAGCGACCGGGGCGAATGGGCCCAGTCAGCCGCCGCGTTCGTCGAGGAGCCCTACGAGACGCCCTGAACGCCCGTACGAGGACCCGCCCGCCATCACCCAGGAAGAAGGACCCGACCATGGCCACCGCCTCCTACTCCAGCGTCCGGTACCACCTCGGCAAGGTCTTCGACCTGAGCCGGACGGCCACCGGCCGCCGCTCGGGCCAGCGCTGGTCCGAAGGCGCCCAGGTCCGCACCTCGCACACGCACGGCGTGATCGTCGACTACCTGGAGAGCCACGCCGCATGGGGCTCGGACGGCTCGCTCCGGAAGAAGAAGCTCGACGCCGTCCGCGAGCACCTGGAGCAGCGCTTCACCGTGCGGGACCACCCCGCCCAGGACGGACGCCTCATCGTCTCCGGCCCCGCGCCCGCAGGCGGCACACCGAAGTGACGCCTCCCGCCGGGGCCCCGGGCACCCGGCTCCGCGCCGGACCGCCGTCATACCCTCGGCCGTGATTGCTATAAGAGACAGGATGGCATTGAGCATGAGCACACCCGACCAGCCGGACATCGACCTGGCCCGCCGCCAGGAGCCCCTGAGCCTGACCGACATCGGCCGGGCGTTCGGGCTCTCCTCACGCAGCACCGTGTACCGGTGGCACAAGCCGCCGCGCCAGAGCGCGATGAACGGCAAGCCGCCCGCCACCAAGCCCGCGCTGCACGCCGTGGCCGAGGCCCTCGGCACCCCCCTGGACCCGGCCCTGGCGGCCAGTACCCGGCCGCGCTTCCCGGTCGACGTCGTCCTCGCCCTGGGCAAGGCACTGGGCTACCTCGACGCCGACGGGCGCATCGTCGAAGAGCTCCGCGCCAAGGGACGCGGGCGCTGGCTCCCCGCCGCCCCCACCACCGACCCCGCCACCAGGAACCGGCGCGTCTACACCAACCACCTCGCCACCGCCCTCGGCGTCACCAACGAGAACATCGAACGGGGCCTGACCCGGGGCACGCTCACCGCACCGGACGGCACCGACGAACTCGACCGCAACTTCTGGTGGACCCCGACCGCCAACACCATCCTCATCGACCACGCCCAGCGACGGAACCAGAAGCCGGACACCACGAAGTTCTTCTGACCCCCCCGCGAACCCCACACCGGACGAGGAGCCATCACGGACAACGACAACCGCTACCAGGCCAAGGTCACCGGCCTGGACGCAGGCACATGGACGTCCCGGCCCTTCAACAACCCCTACCTGGCCGCCGGGCACCTGGGCGCGGAACTCACCGCGGCCGGCTACGACGCAGAGAAGGGCTGGGCGATCCGCCTCGCCGAGATCCAGCACCACAACCGCCGCTACGAGGTACTGGAGACGCACAGCACCCCCTGACCGGCGCACCGGGCCCGAGCGCCCGACTCCTCGGCGAGGCGAGCGGCGAAGACCGCGTTGCCGACGTACGGGGCGACGGCGACCAGGGGCCGCAGCCCGGCCGGATCGAGTGCTTCGGCCTCCCACTGCACAGGATTGTCCGCATCGAGCCGGGACCTGCGGGCGACCACCCAGCCCGCCTTCCCCCAGGCCCACAGGCGCAACGGCGAAGGAGGATTCGGGCTCGCAACACCTTCCGGGCGCACCGCGGGCTGCGGGCGCAGCAGCCCGGCTGGGCGCCGGCCGTCCGTCCAGGGTGTCTCGGGTGCCGGCCTCCGGCCGTACGGCGCCTGTCACGCCCGCCGACGTCGAAAAGCACAGGTCACCAGGGGGACACCACGGGGTGACACCGAGCAGGCCCGACGAGGTTCTGTGGGCCCGTTCTGGATGCGGCTGGACGGAAATGGACACTTCTGGACGCCGGCGGGGGCCGGGTGCCGCGGGGCCGGCGCCGCGGGCGGGTCACGACGGGCGGGACGGCCCGGGGCGATCAGGTGGTCAGGCGTAGGGGTGGGGCGGTGCGGCGGGCGAAGGCCCTCACGCCGGGCAGGTCCGGCCGGCGGGCGGCGACGTCGGCGGTCAGCGCGCGTACCGAGGGACGGCGTGCCTCCTGCGGCGCGGCCCGTTCCACCCGCTGCAGCTGGTCGAACGCGGCCGGCACGTCACCGGCGGCCAGGAGCGCGCGGGCCGTGTCGGTGGCCGCGCGGGCCCGGCGCTCCGGCGTGGGCAGTACGGCGGGATCCAGGCGCACCGCGTACGCGAGGGCCTTGTCGACGTCGCCGAGCTCCCGGTGGATCCCGACCCGGTACAAGACGCACTGCGCCGGCGACAGCTCGCCCGCGGGCACCCGGGCCCCGGCCACGGCGTGGGTGAGGCGCGCCGTGCTCTGCTCGGCCCGGTCGGCGAACTCCCCCGCCATGGACGGCATACGGGCCTGCGCGGCGGTGTAGGCGGCGGACAGGGCCACCATCCCCGACACGTCCAGCACGGCCAGGCCCGGCCGGCGGACGGCGTCCAGCTGGTCGTGGGCCTGCGCCAGGAGCTGCAGGGCCTGGCCGGCGCGGCCCGTACGGCGCAGCGGCGTGGCGGCTGCCCGTGCCGCGGCCGCGAGGAACACCGGGTCGCCCGACCGGGCGGCCGCCGCTGCGGCCCGAGCCGCGAACGCGCCCGCCTCCTCCAGGGCGGCGTTCTTGACCGCCAGCTGGGAAGCGAGCACCCACACCCGCGCGGCGTGGCCAGCGCCACCCGGTCCCGTTTCCTCGGCCTCGTCCGCGCGGGCCCGCCGTCCCGCTCCACGGCCGGCGCCCGCGTGCCGCCCGCGGCTCCTGGCCGCGGACGGCGTAGTACCGGGCGAGGCCGGCGCCGGGACCGGCCGTGGCGGGCGACGGCGCAGCGCGGGCTGGAGGCGCCGGCTCCCGGAGCGCGGGCGAGCAGTGGCTGTTACGGGCGGGCGACGGCAGAGTGGAGGCCGCGGGAACGCGGCCCGGGGCGGACGCGGGATGGGCCGGGGCGACCGGCCGAAGACGACGCGGTGCTGCGCGGGCGGGTTCAGGGGCGCCCGCCGAGAGTGGGCAGGCCGAGGTGGCCCGCACGCTTCGGCCGCGGCGGGCGGCACGGCCGTCCTTGAGGAGTTGGCGGGCCCGCGCGCGCCACGCCTGCGCCTCCTCGGGGCGGCCGGCCTCACGGTGCAGCGCGGCGACGCGCAGCATGGCGGCGCGGGTCCGGGCGGCCAGGACGTCGGCCACGGGCGCCAGGGGGCCCTGCACCTGGATCGCGCCCAGGGCGCCCCGCAGGCACAGCACGAGCCGGCCGTCCGGCTCGTGCTCGGCGAGGTCGCGCACGTAGACCCGGGCCCGGCTCAGGCTCAGGCTCCCCGGTACGGCGGGCGCCGGCCCGGGGCGAGCGTGCCGGGGCCGGGGCTCGTCAGTACGTGCTGGACGGCGCCTGCGATGAGGAGCAGGCGCGTTCCAGTTCGGCGACCAGGTTCGCTCCGGTATCGCGGACAGCGGTGAGGGCGTGCCAGACGGCGTCGGCCACCGTGCGCTTGGGCAGCGAGGGCAGGTAGAAGGCGACTTCCTCGACCAGCGAACAGAGGCGCGGCCCGCAGTCGGGCAGATCGAGTGTGATCAGGGCCTCGTGCGCGTTCAACGGCCAGATGGCCAGCGGCTGCGCCCAGACGACGCCCGCGTTGTGGGCCATGCTGAGGAGACCATCAATGTCGTGCCAGTCGAACTCCGGCCCCTCGTCGTGCGGGTCGGCATCGGGGTCCCATTCGGCGAGCGTGTCCAGCAGCCATCCAACGTGAGGCATGGTCCTCCAAGGGGTGAGGGAAACGTGCGGGAGGCAGGATGTCGGCGGGCGAAGGCGGCGACGCCGGCGGGCGGCGACGCCGGCGGGCGGCGACCTCGGCCGTTCGGCCGGTGCGGCGCAGCGGGGTCGTGGCCGTGCGGGCCGCTGTGGCGGGCACCGCCGGGTCGCCGGAGCGACGGGCCTCATCCCGGCGCTCTCTCGCGTAGGCGTAGGCGGCCCCGGTGCGGCCGCGAGCGGTCCCCGCTGTATGTCAGCCGGCCGTGGTGGTACGCGGTGCCGGGGGGTTGGCGCTCACAAACTGGAGGAACCAGTCGGGGACCTGTCCCCGACTGGCGTGGTGGTGCGTCCAGATCTCCCGGACGGGCAGGCGACCGAGGCCCTCGTCGGGCAGGACCACATGGCCGGTCACCTCGATGCTGTTCCATCGGGGCGTGGCGTCGCCGTTCTGGAACCAGCGGACGCGCAGCCTGACGGGTCGGACGGTCTCGCCGTCCTCGACGGTGAAGTCCGGACCGCACTGCCCCTGCCATAGCCGCTCGTACGTACGCTGCGGCAGCTTCGCCGTCATCGCGTCGTCGTACTGCACCACCTCGTCGAACCGCTCCACACGCAGCGAAGGCGTGAACTGGGCGAGTACGGAAGGCTGGTCGGTCGGTTGCTGCATGTGCTGCTTCCTTGTCTATGACGAGGCGGTCGGCCGCCCGGCGGGTACCGCTGGCGGGGCCGGAAACGATGTCTTGGCCGTCAGGCCACCTCCCCCGTCCCCATTACTCACGCGGGAGACAGGAACGTAGGCGGTTACGTGGGTCCATCCCCGCTCTACGGCAAGGGCGGTCCGGTGTGCGCCGTCGCGCAGGCCCTCACCGGGCAGGACCACCACCGGCGGCACTTCGTGCCCGCCGGCGTCGAGCCCAGCTTCCAGGGGCGTAAACCGGTCTTCGGCATCGTTGGCTTCCAGCTCCTCCCGCGCGTAAAGGAGGCCGATCTCGTCGATCGGCACTCTCGCCCGGGTCAGTTCGGCGCCGAGGTCGTCGTCCCCGTACAAGTCGAATCCGATGAGGTCGGCGGCCTCGCCGAGGGTGAGTGTCGTCCGCCAGGCTGCGCCCCACGTTGGCAGCTCAGCGGCGTGGATGGTCTTCACACGTCGCCCCCTTCTGGTGTGGTGTCTACGCGGAGCATCTGCTCGGTACGCGGTGTGGGGCCGCGCGGGTCGCCTATCCGTCCCGACGGGGCCGGGCCACCACTCGTGGGGAAGCGGTGAGTTGAGTGTTCCTGCGAGGCGGCGCGTTCGCGCTGTCGAGGCCGGAGTGCCAAGCGAGCGCGCGTGTGGTGCGCGTTGGTGCGTACCCTCGGCGGGATTCGAACCCGCGGTCTCCCCCTTGAGAGGGGGCGAGATTAGCCGGACTACTCCACAAGGGCGTGGTTTCCCGCCGTCGGCCGGGGACCGGATCAGATGGGGCCCGCGAACGGGCTTGCTCGTCACCTTCCCCGGCCGGGGCGGGGCCGCCGTCGGCTCCTCCCCGGGAGCCTTCGGCGACGCGTGCCAGCGGACCGGATCCGCCGGGGGAAGCATCACCTTCCCGCTGACACGTCGTGAACTCTGCGGGTACTGCTCCCGCTCTTCCCCCACACGGGGGCGTGCTGCTGACACCACGAGTCCCAGAGGGCGCGCTTTCCCTCCTTCAACCCGCACCGGGGATCAACCGGGCAGGTTCGCTCTGTGTGCTGGTACGCGCCCTCTCAACGGGGACGTCGCCTCTGGAGGGGCGCACACCAACACATCGCGATCCGAGGGGATTTGAACCCCTGCCTTCCCCCACACGGGAGACGCTCTACCGGGCTGAGCTACGGACCTGCCAGACGGAAGCGAATCGGCCGCTCCCCACCGTCTGACGAAGGAAGGGGTCGATCGCCCCCTTCCGACATTCAAAAGAATATCCCACAACCGCGCCTCACGTCAAATCTTAATTGTCATCGGGGCGGACTCTGCGCCTCGCGGTTCGACAACGCCGCGGGCGGGGCCGACTGACGGGCGGCAGGGTGGCGGCGGGGGCGTTGCGGGTGGAGTCGCACGAGGTGGCCCGGCTCCGGCGCGGCATGACCCGGTCAGCCCCCGACCCTGCTCGACCCTGCGACGTCTGTGTCTTCCCCGGCGGCCGGGCTGGTCCCGCCGCCACCAGGTCAGCAGCGTACGGCGGCCGGCTCAGGGGTGCCGGCCGAGGGTGGGCAGTCCGGCCGAGGCGGCCCGCACGCTCCGGCCGCGGCGAGCGGCCCGGCCGTCCTTCAGGATCCCGCGGGCCCGCCCCCGCCACACCTGCGCATCCTCGACGCGGCCGGCCTCGCGGTGCACCGCGGCGACGCGCAGCACAGCGGCGCGGGCCCGGGCTGCCAGGAGCTCGGCGACGGGAGCCAGGGGGCCTTCGACCCGTACGGCCCCGGCAGCGCCTCGCAGGCACAGCACCAGGCGCCGCTCCGGCTCGGCGGCGCCGAAGTCCTGCACGTACACCCGGGCCCGGCTGCGGCCGGTGGCGATCTCAGCGAGACGCTCCAACTCCGGCCACGTACAGGGCAGCAGGACATCCTCCAGCACCGTGCGCGGAGCCGGCCGCCACGACGCCGCCCGCGGGCCGCAGTCTCCGCGGCGTACCCGTACGCCGATCACCGGCCAGGGCGCGCCGGTCAGCGCCGGATGCCGCAACTCGTCCTGACCCACCTGTTCCTCCGTACCGGTCGGGGTCGCCTCACCGCAGTATCACCGCCCGGCCCGCCCAGCGGCCGGGGTGACGAACACCCGCCAGCCAGAGGGCGGAAGCAGGGTGTTGCCCGCTCCCCCGCAACACCCGGCCAGCCAACGGCGTCAACACGGGCCGGCGTCAACCGCGCACCGCGAGCGCGGGGCACTCGGACCACATCGCCGGCAGGTCGGCAACGGCACGGGCCGAGCGGCCGGCGGGAGGCCCTGGGACCGGAGCTCTCAGACGGCAGCAGCCGGGCGGGGAGCAACACCGCACGGTCACCGCGGCGTTGCCGGGCATGGAGCAGCACACCAAGCAGGCCGCCGCGGGCATGGCGGCGCACACCCTCGTCGAGCCGCCTCCGCCGCGGCCCTGTGCCGTGCGAGTGAATCCCACGCGTCACATCGCATGGGGGCGCTACCGTGGGCAGCGCCCCTCTCCATGTGGGAGGCATGCCGAAGCCCCTTCCGCGCGGCCGCGCCGCGCCGGTCGATGGGTGGAGGAGGGGTCCGGCAGCGCCATCCCGGCCAAGGGAAGAGGGCGCTGCCGGACCGTTTCATGAGGTCAGGAGACCCAGCGCCCCTGAGCTTGGCTGTCAGGGCGGCAATACCGCGGAGGTGTTCGTGCAGCTCCAGCACTTCGTCCCTGCTCAGTCAGACCAGATCTGCGAACAACACGGGCCGGGGCGGGCGGCAATCAGCTCCAGCAGACGGGGCGCCGCGGCCGGCGCCGGCCGCCGGCGTCGAGGGCGGGGTGGGCCGCCGCGGGTCGCCTAGGAAGTCCGCGTCAGCCAGCAGGCGTGGGCAGGTTCTCGGCGGTGCCGGGCGCAGGCATGCGAACGGCCCCGGGGCGTACCCGGGGCCGTGGTGTGCTCCTACGAGGATTCGAACCTCGATCTCCGGATCCGTAGTCCGGTGTCCTCTCCGTTGAACGACAGGAGCCAGCACGCGCGTTGCGCGGTAATGCGTACCCTCGGCGGATTCGAACTCGCGGTCTCCCCGCTGAGAACGGGGTGAGATGAGCCGGACTACTCCACGAGGGCATGTCCTGCCTCGGTCGGGGACCGGATCAGGTAGGGCCCGCGAAGGGCTTGCCCATCACCTTCCCCTACCCGAGGCAGGTCCGCCGTTGGCTCCTCCCCAGGAGCCGCAGGCGAAGCGTGCCAGCAGGCCCGGTTCCGGGAAGCATCACCTTCCCGCTAGCACGTCGTGAACGGACGGGACTCGAACCCGTATCCAGCCCCGCAGGGCTGCTCTGACCATTGAGCTACCGTCCCAGAGGGAGCGTCCTCCCCCCTTCAACCTGACCGGGGATCAATCAGCCAGGCCCGAACAACGTGCCGGTGCGTGCCCTCTCAACGGGGACTGCGCCTCTGGAGGGGCACACACCAACACTTCGCGACCCGGAGGGAGTCGAACCCCCAGCCCGGGTACCCCCCGGGCCAGCTCCACAGCTGCGAGCCTGCCTGACGGCACAGACCGGCCGATCCCTCCCGTCAGGCGCCAACGGGATCGATCGCCCCCGTTGACATACACAACTCTACTCACATCAAGGCTTGAAGTCAAATCTTAAGCGCCACATCGATGGAGGGCGGCGGGGACCGGACTGACCGGGAAGACACCGGGCGGCACACGACGAGCAGACGCCGGGGCAGCCCAGCGGCGGGCGGGCGCAGGCATGACCGCCAGCGCCC
>NZ_JBEJGX010000006.1 GCF_040253635.1 Streptomyces sp. Edi2
CACGCATTCGCTAAGGTTAAACGTAACTTGGTTTGTTCCCTGAACAGCACCTCCGTCGATCTCAGTTCTGATTTAGGCTCAGTTTTGTACCGGCAGCTGCCCGGCCAGGTGGGCGCCCTCCTCCGCAGTGATACCTCGTTGGAGGTTGTAGTCGTACTGCAGCTGGTTAACGGGGCTGCTTGCCGGATAGACGTCCTCCCTGTTGCGGCCGGCCGATGAGGACCGCCAAGAAGGCCGGGCCTGCCTGGCTCCGGTGGGCCACGAGACACAGATGGCGGTGAGTGTGAGTCCGCGGTCATGGGGAAGTGGCTGGCTGGTGCGGCTGGCAACATGGTTCGCCTGTCGGGAACGGCCGCCGCGTGACACGCAACGTGACCAGCACCACTCAGAATTACTTATCGGTACGGTCTCGGTGTCCATGTGGAACTGTGCGCAGAATTTACTCATTGCGACTCATGGTGCAGATGGCTATCTCTGCCCCTTTGTGGTGCATTGAATTCGGGGGCGTGTGTGAGTCAGACGAAGTCGGGCGCCGGGATGTACTTGCAGCGGCTCGCCATCAACAACTTCCGGTCCTGTTATGACGTGGAGGTCGAGTTCCGCCCCGACATCACCCTCCTGGTTGGGGAGAACAACTCCGGCAAGTCCAACGTCATCGAAGCGCTGCGGCTGGCCACCACGCCGCTCAACCGCCGGGCCACCCGGTGGCTGGAGGAAACCGACCTCGCCCACGGCCGGGAGAGCGATGAGGTGTCCTTCCGTGCGACCTACGCCGGGCTGACGATGGCGCAGCGGGCGCACTACATCACGGCGCTGGACACCGAGACGAACCTGGCCACCTACACCACGACCTATCAGCGGGACGCCGCACGGCAGCAGATGCGGCCCAACGTGACCGCCGGGCCGGTTGACGGGCCCGACGCGGAGGCGGACAAGCGCGACCAGATCGCCCACGTCTACCTGGCCCCGCTGCGCGACGCGCAGCGGGAGCTGGCCTCCTCGGACGGCAACCGGCTGCCCGCATCATCAAATATCTCACCAGCGACAAGGAGCGTGACGAATTCCGCAGCCAGGCGAATGAGTCCTTCACGAAGCTCAAGGACCATCCGGTCCTGATCTCCACGACCAAGGAGATCCAAGGACACCTGGGAGAGCTGACGAACGCGGTGCGCGGGCAGACCGTGGAGGTCTCCTTCGCCGATTACGAGCTGCACCGCCTGGCCCGCAGCCTGCGCGTGAAGATGGCCGAGGTGGGCATCCCGCCGACCGACCTGACCGAGTCGGGCCTGGGCTATGCCAACCTGCTCTTCATCGCGACCGTCATCCTGGAGCTGCGCAACGCCCAAGACGTGGAGCTGACCATCTTCCTGGTGGAGGAACCCGAGGCGCACCTGCACCCCCAACTGCAGGCGGTGTTGCTGGACTACCTGTGCGAACAGGCCACGGCCTCGCTGAAGGACGACCCCCACGGCCCGGCTGGCCGCATCCAGGTGATTGCGACCGCCCACTCCCCCAACCTGGCCGAGCAGCATCGGCATCGAGAACGTCGTGGCCCTGCGCACGCAGTTGACGAACGAGACGGTCCAGGTCGCCGAGGGGAGCCCGGCGCAGGACGCGGGTGCTGCCGCTGGCCGCGCTGGACCTCACGGACGAACTGACCGTCGTGACCGACGGCGACCCGGGCCTTCCCGACGAGGAGAAGGAGAGCGGGCCGGCCGGCACCCCGGTTGCGGCCGCCGCCGACGCGGAGGGGGGTGAGGAGGACGAGCCGGATGACGAGGAGGAGAGCGCGGTGGACAACCGCAAGGACCGCCTGCTCGCCCATGCTGTATCCATCGGGGCGCAGGGTCGCTTGATCGTGGTCGAGGCCCAGCACGCCCTGGAGGCGGACCTGCTCGCCCCCGAGGTTAACGAGCCGGTGCTGCGGGCCGCCTTCCTCAAGCAGCGCCCCCGCTCGCAGAAGAAGTGGCGCGAGATCCTCAGCGAGGAGCGGGGCCGTGCCTGGGGCCTCTACCTGAAGCTGCGCAAGCACAAGAAGTTCATCAGCAAGGGCGAGTTCGCGCACGACGTGGCCCTGGCCATCGAAAACGGCGACGCTTCCCAGGCGCCCCCTACCTGGATGCGGCCATCCGCGGGGTGCTGCAGGACCGCGGCGGTGAAGGGTGAACGATCCGGACCTGAGCGAGGCCCAGCAGGCGCTGGTCGATGCCGAGGAGAGCCTGTTCGCTGCTGTCTGCCCGGGCGCAGGCAAGACCCGGGCCATGGTGGCCCGGTAGGACAGTGCGCGGTTCCGCCTGCCGGAGATGGGACGGGCACGGGACCTGGACGTGGCGTGGTTCGATTTCGAGCCGGACGGGCGGGCCCACCTGATCCTCGGACGGGTGCTTCAGGCCTTCGGTGATGCTGCGGCGCACCGCATGCTGGCCCGGCGCAAGCCGGAGGCGGAGAGCCAGGCGGCGCACCTCTTCGGGCGGCTGCTGTGTGCCGGCACGGTCAGCTGTGAGGCGGCTCGTATCTTGGCCGAGTACCGGCTGGGCATCCCCGACGAGCGGGCGGTCTCGCGCCGCTGCTGCGGGCCCGCTTCGCAGAGAGCATCGTGGACGAGGTCCAGGACTGCGGCCGGGAGGAACTGCTCATCCTGCGGGACTGCGGGGTGCGCATCGTCATGGTGGGCGACCTGGACGAGGTGATCTATGAGTTCCGCAACGCCACGTCTGTGGCCGTGGAGGAGTTCGCGGCCGGCCTCTCTGGGCGTATCCCGCTGGGGACAACTGGCGCAGGTTCCCGGCCGGCTGCGCCTTCAACAGCGCGCTGCGCTCCTGCCGGCTGGCCGAGACGGCCTGCGGGGATGCCTGCCTGACCCAGCACTCGGTGCATCTGCTTCAGTTCACCAAGCTCGACCAGATCGTGCCCGCGGCGCTGGAGGTGGCCGAGCGGTATGAGCTGAGCGCAAAGGAGATGGTGCTGCTTTCCCACGCCGAGGCGCATGGCATGAAGGCAGTCGGCGCGGCGAACATCGACAGTACCGCCAGCTCCCGGGTGCTGGCCATCGCAAGTGCCGGCTTCCAGCTCCGCTCTCGGCAGACGGCGCCCAAGACGCGTCGCAGGGCTCTGGCGCAGGTGCAGCGCGCTGTGCTGGCGGTCCTCATCGCCGACCGGGCCACCGCGGACCACAGCCTCGCCGCCCTGTGCGAGGAGGCGGGCCTCGAGCGGCGCTGGCTGGAGGGCTTCGCGGTGCGCATGGCGCTTGCCCTGGGCCCCACCGGCCAGACCAGCAGGCGTTCGCCGCCGAGGTCCGTGCCTTCCTCAAGGTGGCCTCCTGGGGCGTGGTGCCTCCTCCCGACCCCGCCGTCCTGAGTCGGCTGTTCAAGGTCCCCTTGGGCTCTGCGTGGGCGGGTGTCGCCGGGTTCGGGACCACTCCGGCGGTCCGCCACTCCACCGTCCACGGCGTCAAGGGCATGGAGTTCCCCGGCGTCGTGTTGGTGCTGCCCGAACGGCTGCGGGTGCACCCGGTGACCGGGCGCACGGTCCTGGATGACTGGGAGGGCGACCACGATTCTGAGGCCCGGCGGTTCTGTGCGTCGCTGGCTCCCGCGCCCGGTGGCTGCTGATCTGCGCGGTCCACCGCAAGTATGCTGACCGTGTCTCGGCGCTCCTGACGGCTCGGTGCGTGCCGCATCTTGAGGCGTAGGAAGGGTGGGCGAGGCGGCCGGGGTCGCGCTGTGCGCGGCGCGGGGTGCGGTCCTTCGCTCCCGCCGTTCGACTTCTTGGGGTGCCGTCGTCTGCGTGTGGCTTTTTGCGCTGCCTCATGGCGTGTCGGGCATCGGAGTCTCAGCTTCGTGTCGCTTCCTCGGCGGTCTGTCGTGATCGGAGCAGACCGCCGAGCTTGTGACCTGGGCCGTCGCGCACCCTCCGAGTCAGCAGCCCGCAGATCTGCCAGCTGTGGGTTGCCAGGTGGTTTGGGGCGAGCGCGGTGTCGGGTCGGCAGTGCGGGCACAGGTCGACGTCGCCAGCGAGGGTCTGGTCGTGGGCTGCCGGAGCAGGACGTGCGTAGAAACTCCGGGCGTGTGAGGCGCTCGATCGCGCTGTGCGTGCGAGGAGCTTTCCCGGGCCCTGGTCGGATGGGTGGATCAGCGCGATCCGGCGAAGAGATTGTGGGAACGCGGTATGCCCGCCGCGCCCTCGTTTTCTCTGGACGCTGGCGCCGACCTGGCGGACGTCTTCGTCCACGACTTGCTGAGGGCGTACGAGCCGCGCGTTGGTGGCCGCGGCGATAGGGCTGGGGCCGGCTCGGCAAGGAGGCCGGGGCCGGCCGGATGGTCGCGGTCTTGCGATCGCACGACGGATAGCCACCTGCACGGGTGGTGGCACGCACCGCGAGCGTGCCGACTTCGCTTGTGCCGTTGTGTCAGGCGCCGAGGCCGATGTGGGAGACGTAGGTGTAGGCGCCCCAGTCGCTGTCGAGTTCGGCGATGACGTCGTCCCAGAGTTCTTCGAGTTTGTCGACGTCGCCGGCGACCATGGCTTCGACGGCGTCGTCCCAGATGTAGCGGACCTGGAAGCGGCGGACGCGCAGGTTGTCGCGGCGGCGGGTGGGGGTGACGGCGTCCTGGTTGATGGGGTGGATTTCGATCTTGGTGCCCTGGCCGCCGTGGTTGAGGTGCTGCTGGAAGGCGTGGGGGTTGGCCATGACGTTGTGGGCGCGCAGGTTCCAGTAGGCGGTGTCGATGGCTTCGCGGTTGGCGGGCTTGGGGGTCTGCTTGCCGCCTGTCCACTTGCGGAGGGTGTGAGAGGTGGCAGTGATGCCGGCCTCGGCCAGTGCCCGGAGGCCGCCTCGGTGGGTGGTGAGGTATTTCATGCGGGCCATGAGGCCGCGGCGGGTGGTGACGGGGGACTTGATGCCGCCCTCGACGATCATGCGTTCGAGGGCGTCTTCGAGGGCGCGGCCCAGGGCGATTTTGCCGTGGACGTTGCCGGGGTCGAGGTTGGCGCCGTACCTGCCGAAGTTCTTCCAACCGTCGGTGGACATTAGCGGGGCGTCTTCCTGGAGCGGGGCAGGGTGTATTCGTCTTTGCTCTTGAGCTGTCCGGTGAGGCGGCCTTCTTCGAAGACGGTGCGCCAGTCGGTGTCTCCGGTGATGTGGAGTTCGTCGGTGCCGCGTACGCGGACGACGGTGAGGCCGTTTGTGTGGGCGCGGTGGGCTTTGAGCCAGAGGTTGGCGAAGGCCTGGCTGCGGATGATGTGCATCCAGTCGGGGCGGCGGATGTCGCGGTTGACGCTGGATTCGCCGATGGTGGAGACGAATTTTGAGTACATGGCCTTGATGTATTCGAGGGTGACGTCGTCGCGGTTGTCGATGGCGGTGTGGCGGGCATCGGTGAGGACGCGGCGGAACTTCTCCAGGAGGCCTTCGGTGGCGCCGGAGGTCCAGGCTTCGGTGATGTGGGGGGCCTCGCACAGGCCGAGCTTGTGGCAGCGGATGAGGAGGCGGATGGTGGCATCGTCCAGGAGGACGGGGCCTTCCTCATGGCGGTTGCCGATGGGGTCGGGGAGATCGGGGTGGTCCCAGGCGGGGCGGGCCGGGAGGCGATAGATGCCCGAGCGCTTGGGCTCGAAGCCGCCGTCGGCGTCGTAGTGGAGAGCGCCGATGGGCAGGTAGGTCTTGAAGGCGGAAAGGTAGGCGGCGTTGGTGTCCAGGGAAGTGACAGCCACAGGAGCTCCGCCGTCGCGGAGGCGGGCGGCGAGGGGGGTGTTCTCCCAGTTGTGGCGGCCCTCCCAGATGTCGTCCGCTCCGTCCTTGGTCTTCTTCCTCAAGAAGTCGAGGGTCTCGGGGTAAACGGTGTGCTCGTAATTGCCGCCGACCCGGGTCGCCTCGAAGAGCTCCATGCCGTTGGGGATCGCTTGCTTGACGAGGGTTTCCGTAGCCGCGTCGGTGTCGCCGTCGTGATCCTCCAGGGCGCGCTCGACTGCGGTGGTGATCATCTGAGTGAAGTGGCTGTAGTCCCGGCCGGCGTAGGTGGAGCTGCGGGGCGTTGTGGGGCGCGCGGAGACGGGGGCGAGGGTGGACTGGGGGGCCGGTTGGGAGGGCGCGGGTGAGCTGGAGGCCGGGTTGGGGGGCGGCGTGGGGTCAGCGGTGGGGCTGGTGTGGGGGGCGGGGTCGGTGAAGCGGGCATGGGGCAGGTCGGCGGTCAGGGCGAGGTCGGCGAGCGTGCCCAGGTCCCGCTCGGTGACGGTGAGGTGGGCCCGGGTCTCCTCGCGGCTGAGGAGGAGGGTGAGGTCGGCGTTCACCGTGGCCAGGACGGCGGGGTCGTCGGTGTCCAGAGCGGCCAGGACTGGGATGTTGTGGGCGCGGGCGAGGTGTGCGAGGGCTTGCACGGCGTCTGCGATGGCCTGGTGGCCGGATAGGGGCAGGCGGGGGTCGTGGGTGGTCTGGAGGCGGTCGACGACCAGCAGCGCGAGGTCAGGGATGTCGGGAACGGTAGAAGCGATCGCGGCTGCATCAAGGTCGCTGCCGTCGTCGATGAGCAGCGGCGCCTGGGTGAGCTGGTGGGCGGCGTCGGCGGCGGCCTGCTGTTCGTCGGGGGTGAGGGTGGCGGCGCGCAGGCGACGGTAGTCGACGGGGGCGAGGGCGGCGATCAGGCGGGCGGCGACGTCGGCGCGGGTCAGCCCGGAGGCGGCGTAGAGGACGGGGAGGTGGTGGGCGAGGGCAGCGGTGCGGGCCGCGGTAGCAGCAAGGAGGCTGGCTCCGGCACCAGGTTCACCGGCGATGAGGTAGAAGCGGCCGGCCTGGAGGCCGCCGAGGGCTTGATCGAGGGCCGTGATCCCCGTGGATAGGCCTGGGAGGCTGCCTGCGTCGGGCTCGTTGTCGGCGGTGGGGAGGGTGGCCAGGGCCTCGGCGAAAGGAGCCAGACGACGCGACGCAGTTGCGGGCGCACTGGTCTGTTGTGCCAGGGAGTGTTGGGGAGTGTGTGCGGTCGGCGACGCGGGAGCCTTGAGTTCTGTGGTGAAGGTGCTCTGGCCCGTGGGGGTAGCAGGCGACGCGGCAGTGGTGTCCGCGGCGTTGCGGGGCAGTTGCTTGCTTGGGATGCGTGCCGGGGTAGCGGCCGCTGCGGGCGTGTGGGCAGTGGTTTGCGGGATGAGGACGGCGACTGCGGTGGAGTGACGGCGCAGCACCTGTGGGTGGCCCTCGGCAGCATGCTGGATGAGGTCGCCCAGTTTCTTGCGGGCTTGGGCGGTCGGCCAGGACGGGGCGGTGGTCAGTTCACACCCGGCTGCCTCGGCGGCGGCGGGTGAGACCAGCAGTGCCCTGTGCTCTTGGCCCTCGCTTTTGCGTGCGAGCGGGATGGCCTGCCCCTCGCCTGCGGCTTTCACCAGCTGCGGCAGCATCCCGCGCGCCTCGTGCAGCGTCGACGGCACGGACGCAGCAGGCGGCGTGACCTCGTTCGACACTTCAGCACTCCCAACTGCACTTCAGGCATGAGCTGCTGGTGGGGTGACACGCACTCCACCAGAAAACGTAACGTCACCCTAGCAATACGGGAGCACGTGTCGGTACAAAAGGCGGAGGTCGGTTACAGAACTGGAGCACCGGGGCGTGCGAGCCGTCTGGGCATCCGCGTGAATGGCCTCAAAGCTGTGTTGGGTGGCATCGACCGGAATGTGGGAGGTGCGGGCTGGGAGGGCGTGTCAGCAGCAGCTGGTGAGCTGACTGTTGCAAAGGCGAGGATGTTTCTATCGTCCGCCGGGCAGACGCCTCGCCTGCCTGGTGTTCGCCGATCCCCTGCCGCCGCGGGGGCTCACCTGGCGACAAATGGTCACCTGGTGGACGAAGCGCAAGCCCGACGTTGACCAGAAGACGGCGGCAAGCAGATTGTACTGCCGTCTGTACCGGTTGCTGGACTCCCCGCCCGAGCAGATGCTCATGCGCATCTGCTGCGCCCGATACGCCGAGGGAGGCAGCTTCGGCCTACCCGCACGGATCCTCAGGTCTACCTCCGCTACGCCCCCTACACCCGGCACAGCGGCAAGCAGTCCGGAGCTCTGTACCGGCAGCGGATGGATTTCCTGCTGCCGGCGCCGGACCGCTCCCGCATCGTCATCGAGGTCGATGACGTAAGCACTACGGCCGCAAGAACCCGTCCGATGGACATGGGCTCTTCTCCTGGACCGCTGTGCCGCGGCAGTAGAGGAGCCTCACGAGGGTCACTTCGCGTCAGTCGGGGCTCGCCTCCCCGCCTCGACGTACTCTTCGCGCCACGCCGGACGGGCGCGCACAATGATTCTGCATCGTGTCGTGTCGAGAACAGGGTGGAAAGGGCACCGATCCGGTCAAAGATGGCTCTTACGGCTTCCCGTTGCGGATTTTCTTGGCTACCTCATCGAGCAGAATCTCGACCAGTCCGCTTGGGGGCTTGTAGCCGCCCGAGCGGGTCTTGAGGAAGGCCACCGCACGGACCTTACGCGCCTTGGAGCGAGCTTCCCGGATTTTGGAATCATTCGCCAATTCCTCTGCAAGGTCTTCCAGCTGCGCTTCCAGCTCGGCGAACGCCTTCTCGGAGGCCGCATCTACAGCGTCTGCGGCACGCTCGACGACAGCCCAGTAGTTGGCCACACGCGGCCCTACGAGGCGTCGGACGATCCGCTGACGCTGGGCCTGGCTTGGGGCCTCCCGGAACTCAGGACTCTCTCGCAGCTGCGCTGCGAGCAGCGCGATTTCTCTTTCGCTCATTCGGTCCGGTTCGTCGGCGGTGGTGCGGTCGCGGTTGTCGACGTCCTCGTCGTGAACCGCAAGCGCCCCTTCGAACTCTGCACTGATTGCGGTGTACCAGGCTGCCTGAACTGCCGTCCAGCAGTGGAGAACTCCGTCTGCGGCGAAGGCCAGGTGTACGTCGCGGCACCGCCCCTGATGTGTGGTGGCCTGGTGGCGCACCGCGGCAATGCGGTTCCGGGTGTGGACGTCGAGGCTCTGTTCCTCGTCCTCCTCCAGGTCCAGGGAGGCAAGGTCGAAGGTTTCCCTGCAGCTGTACAGCAGGCGGGCTCCGGCGGTGGCCGCGAGGTCGACGAAGGCTTCAGGAGTCATGTGCTCCGCCGTCATGTACACAGTCGGCATGAGTGCGTCGTATGTCTCTGGTACCACCGGGACCAAGGCCAGTCCTCGCCCGGAGGCCCAAGCGGGGATGAGGGGAGCGATCGTGTCAAGTTCGCTCCCCTCAGAGGCTTCCGATTCCGATGATGAAGTCACAGCCGGTTCCTCGCCAATCATCTGTTTCTCGTGTGGCGCCGTCACGGTAGAGGCATGGTGCGACACAGGCCGTGGGTCTGCGGTGTTCGGGAACTGGCCGGGCCACCGAGCGTGATCCGATAGCGTTCGAATGACGCTTGTGCACGGCGTGGCTCACCGGTGAGTCGCCGGCGGCGTGCCGTCCGGCTGGAGTAATGATGCCCGGCCGACGGGGCGCCGCCTTTGATGCGTACCGGAAGCGGCAGATGCCGCAACCACCCCTAGTGGACGCCGCAATGGAGCTCCCGAGCCCTTCGTGAGCTCCATTGCGGCTCGCGGTCCGGACGTTCGAGCGTAGTTCTCGATCTCCTCGCGGCCTCGGCCCGGCGCCTGGCGCTGGGGCCCTCTCGGCACAGCCGCTTCTGGTGCTCGCCAACAACAGGGGCTCTGCGCCGCAAGGACGGATACGCGCTCGTCAGTGGTCACTGCGAGCCCGGATTCCTTCCAGACTTGGTCACCGAGGAGCACGGAGAGGCAGTCTTCGAGCTAAGTGAACCCGGGGCGCCGTCCGCAATGTCGCCAAGCAATTCAGGAAGGAAATCTTCCTCATACACGGGCACGGACTGCTTGAGCATCACGCGTACCAGTCTCGGATCCCACGGTGCGTCCGTTTTCTTGAGGTGCAGTGTGTCCGTGCCCGCGGGAGCGGCCGAGAGATAGTCGGCTGTGCTCATCCTCCATGGAACGGCTGCTGGTGCGGCAGCGAGGAGGGCGCGCATGTGCGCCAACCCGGCCTGGTCGAAGTCGGCGCGGACGGCGGTTCGCCAGCCAGCATCCGACAACGCGCCGACTGCTTCGCACTCCAGCTGCGAGGGTGTGCCGGCTGTGCAGATCACTCGAGGTGTCCAGGCCGTGGCGTGGGCCAGGGCGTGGTGGCTCGCCGCAGCGAGCACGGATGGGTTCTCTGTGACGAAGGCCCAGTCGCCGATGGTTGTGGGGGGCTCCCATGTGATGTCGGCCAGTTCTCTGGGAGGCAGGGTGAAGGTCGCGCCAGGCGGGATCCGCCACCCACGGGGGGTGATTCCGGTGATGATGAGTCCGCCGAGCAGGTCGTCGCAGTCCACTCCGAGGCGGGCCCAGCTTGAGCGCCCCGTCGTGGCGGGGGATCCGGTGAGGGCGAGGACGAGTGCGGGCAGTGTTCCTGCGTCGAGGGCGTGGGGATTGCCCGGCACGAGGATGCGGCGGTCAATGCGCCGGCCGGGTGTGGGCAGGCAAGCAGCCACCTGCAGTGCCTGGGCGAGCAGCGCATCGGGATCTGGTGTGTTGAGCAGGCGGGTGATCCAGCCGAGGCTGTTCAGTCGGCTGAAGACGGTGGCCGGTTCGACGAGTTCACGCACGTGATGGGGCAGGGCTGCTGCGGAGCTTTCCAGCACTGCACGGATCCGGTGGGATGCGGCCGTGTGCTCGGCGCGGATGCGGGCCTTGGTTGCCAGCCGCCGGTTACAGGCGTGAGCCGCGACGGCTCCAGGGGTGAGTGAGGGTCCGCGGGTGGCGACTGCTGCGGTCAGTGCCTCCAGGCTGAGGCGGCGACGCTGGCCGGGCTCCGGTGGCCGTCCACCGATGAGACCGGCTGCTGCGGCGCGCTGGGACGGCGAGGTCGGCACCGTTACGGTGACCGCGGGGCCTGCGGTGAGTGTCTCGTCTCCACGTCGGTCGGCCGCTGCCGCCAGGGCTTGCCACAGCCAGGTGAGGTCGGGGCTGAGCAGGGGGGTTAGGTCGGCGTCTGCGCATGCTCCGGCACACAGCGAGCAGTTCACGCTTGCCTCCCGGTGTGGGGTGCGGGATGGGTGTTTTCGGGCAGGTCCTGGTCTGAGCGGATCAGCATGGGGAAGGCGACGACGGTGCCGTCGGTGCCTGCTTCGAGGTCGTGGGCGTCGATGCCGTCCCATGCGCCGGGGGCTCCGTCCCACAGGTAAGAGGTGCATAGGACGTCCAGGTCGAGTTCGGCGAGGTAGCGGGCCAGTCCTTCGCGTCCGCGTTCGTCGACTTCGGCAGGGACTTCGTCGAGCGGGATCAGGCGTAGGCCTGTGCTGGTGAAGCGGTCATAGTTGGCGGCGATGGCGGCGAGCATGGGTGCCAGGACGACAAGGCGTCGTTCGCCGCCGGACAGGCCGGTGCGTGGGCCCCATTGGCTGGTGACAGGTGTGCCGTCGGGGCCGGGGCGTTCCACGAGGTAGTGGACGTCGACCCAGCTGCGGATGTCGACTGCTGTGGCAAGGCGCTCTTGCATGGTGGAACCGTCGGCAGCGGCCAGCAGGGATTGGAGTGCCTGCCCGACTTGTTGTTTCTGGGTTTCGGTGCGGACGGCGTCGCCGACCTTGCAGGACAGGTCGTACACGGTGCGGGTTGCGGCGTCGAGATCGTCTCGCAGGCCAATGTGGACTTGGACTGCGACACCGGAGGATGCCTGGGCTGAGCGCATCTTGCGGTTGACCGTCTTCTTCCAGTCGGTCAGGGCGGTCCATGCGGTTCCGATGGCGGCGGGCAGGCGGCCGATGACGAAGTTGCGCAGTGCTGCGGCTTCCGCCGCGTCGAGTGAGGCTTTGGCCCTGTCGGCGAGGGTCTGCGCGCGGGTGGCGGCGCTGAGGGGGTCGTAGTGGGTTTCCGCATGGGTGAGAACGAAGGCGTCGAGCTGTTCGATGCCTGTGGGCGGTTCGTCGCGCGCGATGGTCCAGGTCTGGGCGAGTTCGGCGCGGATGGTGTCGTAGCGCTCGCCGAGGGTCTTCTTGGAGGCGGTGGGGCGGCGGGCTAGCAGGCCTTCGACGGTGTCGAGGAACTCCGGTCCGTCCGCGGGGCCGGCGCCCGGGGAAATGAGGCCGGGGTCGGCGCTGAGGGCTTGAGTGACAGGGGGCCAGGCGAGCAGTGTGGCCAGGTGTGCCCGGGTGGCCGCCTGGCGGGGTTGTGTTTCGTCGAACCGGTCTTGGGCGGAGGCGAGTTCGCTCTCGCAGGTGCTGAGGTGTTTCTCGGCTGTCACGGCCTGCTCTCGGGAGGATTCGAGCTGCCGAAGGAGGTCTTTGGCCCGTTGGGTGGCTTCCTCGTAGCGTCGGGCGGCGTCCTCGGCGTCACCGTGGGACTGGGCCTCGGTGAGTTCGGCGCGGGTCTCGAGCACCGTGGTGTGCGCGCTCTGGGCGGCGTGCTGGAGTTCAGCGAGGCGCTCAGTGAGAGCGTTTTCGTCAGGCAGCGCCTCAAGGACGCGCTGGAGTCTGGGCAAAAGGCGTGACGACAGCTGGTGTGCGCACCCGTTCAGCTTCTCGGCGCGCGTTCGGCCGTCCTCGATCAGCGTGACCAGATTGCCGGGGTCGGCGGGCAGGCCTAGGCTTCGGGCGCGGGCCGCCCAGGCGGTATGCAGGCGAGTGCGCTCGGCAGCAGCGTCGTCGGCCCGCTGTCGCAGGGTCCGCGCGGTGGTGTGGCGCTGGTGCGTTTCCTTCGCGGTGCTGACGCGCTCAGCCTCGGCGTTGGTCAGTGCGTTCCTGGTGGGGAAGGCATGTGCGTCCCTGCGGACCGTGTCGCGCTGCTTGCGAAGTTCAGCAGCGGCATGGCGCTCTTCCTCAGCGCTGGTTTCGAGTTTCTGCGCGGTCTCGTCGAGCTCGTCGGCTTTGGCACGTGCTTTGGCCAGACGGGTGCGGGCACCGATGTGTGAGGCGGTAGGGACCTCGCTGCCGGTACCGCGCAGTGCGGCGGCGGGATCTGCGCCGAGGGGGCCTGCAGTGAAGGTGCCATCGCGCCCGATGACGAGAGCAGTCGCGTCGCGGTAACCGGTGGCGCTGTCGGCCAGCGCAATGCGCTCCAAGACAGCCTGCGCGAGGCCAGCATGCGGATGGTCGCGAACTACGTCCAGGACAGCAGCCAGGTTCTGCTCACGAACGGGGCCCAAGGGGCTGATGTGCCAGGCGCGGATGGCGGCTCCGCCTGAGTGCAAGTGGGCGCCAAGGACTCCGGAGCTGGCGAGTGCCAGCTCAAGGAGCGCCTTTTGTTCGTCATCGTGGTCGACTGCGGGATGCCATTCGAGCAGGGCGCCGAGCGCGGTGTCGTCCTCGCCCGGCCCGGCCCAGTCCGGACGTGGCAACGGCAGAAGCTGCCCGGAGCGCAGGCGGCGGGCTTCCATGCGGTGCTCTTCGGCGGTGGTATCGAGGCCGGCTGCGGTGGCGAGGTGCTGCCTGGCCGCGCTTCCGTAAGCGGCTGCGAGGGCTTCACCCATGCGCACCGCTTGATCGGCCCAGGCGTTGAGCTGGTCCCGGACTGCGGCGGGTTCGGCTGTGGTGAGGGCGTCGACGTCGTTTGCATCCCACACCGGCTGCTCGTCCCAGGAAGGGGCTGGATCGTCGTGCATGCCCCGCAAATGAGGGTGCGCTAGCGCCCACGGTGCGACATCGATGAGGAGCTGGCGGGCAGCCGAGCGCGCCGCAGCGGTAGCGCGGTCGTGGGCCTGATTGGCTTCGTCGAAGGCGCTCTCGGCAGTGGCTGCCGCTTCGTGTGCGGTCGCGGCTGTCGTGCCGGCTGCCGCGACGGGTTCGTGGTCGCGCAGGATGAGTGCGGCCCTGTCAGCTGCGGCGCGATGCTCCTGAGCTGACTCCTTCCATCCGGTGGCGAGCTGTTCGAGGCCGCCGCGGTCGTGGGTGAGAGACATGCCGGGGCCCGGGTCGGCGACACGGTCAGCGACAGGGCGGGTGATGCGGGCGCGGGGGTGGCGGGCGAGCAAGGTCTCGAGCGTGGCCGGCCGGGCGCCGGCGGCATGTGCGCCGCCGGTGAGGTCGTCGAGGTCGCCGATGACGTCGTCGAGGGCCTCTTGGCCGGTCTTGGTCTGGGTGCGGGCCTGTTCAGCGGCGGTATGGAGGCTGTCGTAGCTGCTGGCTGCCGCGCTCTGCTCTGCTGTGAGCCGTTTGCGCAGGTCCATGACGCGTCCGTGGGATCGGTAGGCGTCGCTGGTTTCGATGGCGCGTGCGGAAGCCTCAGCTTCACGGTGTGCGTCACCGAGGCGTTGGATGTCTGTTCTCGCGTGCTCGGCGGCGGTCTGTGCCCCGTCCAACAGGCCGGTGCGCTGTTGGAGGTGACGTCGGCGTGTGCCGGCTTCGTCGTGAGCTTTGCGTGCGGCCGTGTGAGCGGCGCGGGTGACGTCGATGGCATGGCCGGTCCATACGCGGGCGAACTCCTCCAGGAGGGTGGCGGCGTGCTCGTCGCGTTCGAACGCCTCGCGGGTGGTGTCGGACTCGGCGAGGGCCTCCGCGGTAGCGGCGAGGACGTCACCGTCCACGCCCGGAAGGGACTGGCGCAGCGCGTCAGCTGCTGCAGCCGGGGAGACGTCGCCCAGCAGAGTCGGATTGCGTACTTCCCGCAGCCGCGAGGCGAGCAGGCGCAGTTCGCCGGAGGTAGTGGACCAGACGCGGGTGGCCAGGTGCTCGATGTATTCCTCGGGCTCGGCGAATACCCGTCCGCCGGCGGCCTCGACGCGGGAGGCGAATTCCTCATGCTCCAGTGCGCCGCCGTTGGTGGCGCACAGCGTCAGTTCCTTCAGTGGGCGGCCGGGCACTGTGAACGGGACGACTTTCACGGCGGGGGTGGAACTTGGCGAGTACTGGAGCCGGACGCCGAAGCTCACGACCTCCCCGTCGGCTGCCGGCCCGTTCAGTGTGCTGTCGGGTGTTTTGCTGGCTGGAGCTGCGAAGCTCAGCCACAGGTATCCGTAGCGGCGGCCCCTGGCCGGGGCGCCTTCGCTCATGAGGAGCTTCAGGGTGGTGGGGCGGGCTTTGCCGGCGGCGAGCTTGGCTGCGTTCAGGTCGAGCAGGTAGGGCCACAGGGCCTCCAACGCGGTGGTTTTTCCGGTCCCGTTGGGCCCGCGCAGCAGCAGCCGTCCCGATGCCGCGGGCAGATCCAGGGCGCCGTAGCGCCATACGTTCGACAATCCAGCGCCGACCAGGCGCCAGCGGCCGCCGAACCGATGCGTATTGCCGGAGGGCCGAGGTTGTGGCGGCAGGGAAAAGTCCAGGTCGAGGATGTCACTCACGGTGCGTGGCCCTCCATTTTTTCTTCGGCGATGTCGCTGAACAGTCCCTGCTGAAGGGGGGGTTGCTGGTGCTGTTGCACCGGTGTGCTGCGGGGTGAAGGGGTGCGGGTGCGGGCGGCTTTGGGGAGGGCGGTGCCTTCTTGCGCCCAGCGGCCGGCAGTGGGGGCGAACCACCACATCGGTGTGGTCTGCTCTCCGGTCGGCGGGTCTGCGTGGGTCAGATGGACAAGGTGGGTGCCCGTCAGTAGGTCGCGGACCTTTCCGGCCAGCAGGTGGGGGTCTTGGGCGTACTCGGCGCCCCAGCCGCCCTTTCCGGAGACGTTGTTGCTGGCGAAGGACGTCAGCGCGGCCACCACGTTCTCCTCGGTCATGCCTCGCCACCCTGGCCCGGGTCCGCTGCCGGCGGTGCCGTGCAGCGCGGCATGGTCGAGCAGCAACAGTGCGGCGTGCGCGATGGTGCCTGGTGCGGGGAAAGGCATCGGGCCGAGTTCGCGGAAGTGCCGGAATGCTTCGTCCGGCACCACGAATGCGGCGCCCTCCGCGCGGCGCTCCAGGACGAGTCCGAAAGCGTCGGCCAGGGGGCCACCGTCGTCGCCGCGTACCCGCTGGCTCAGCCACTGTGCCTCGGCTTCATCCAGTAGCGCGGTGTGCACGCAGGTGTCGTCCACGAGCGCACGGCGCATCCGGCGGGCTGCATCCGGTTCGCGCTGCACCTGCGCAAGCCATGCCTGAGGGTCGGCAGCTGGGTCGAGCGTTCCGGGGTTGGCGACGGCATACGCCAGCCTGGTGTGGTGGACGGCGAGCAGCACCGGCGCCTGTTCGTCGTGCAGGTAGCCGTCCAGGTCGCCGTCGAGGCGTTCGACGACGCCGCGTTCGTCGAGCATGCGCAGTGCGGCCAGGATGGCCCGGCGCTCTGTCATGTCATGGCGGGCGGGCAGTCCGGCTTCTGCAGCTGCGGCGCGGGCCTGGGTGACCAGGTGTCCAAGTGCGGTGCGCGGCGGCATCGACTCGGCGGCTGCCAGCAGAAGGAAGAACCAGGAGCAGGCAGCTGGGGTCGGTCCCTGGGCGGCCCACACGTCCGGGCGCGGCGGTGGGCTTTTCCGCAGACGGACCAGGTCGCGTTCGATGACCAGTACCCACCCCAGCCGGGCCACGGCGGAGCGGAGTGCGTGCTCGTTGCGGCGCACGGCGGCGATGAGTTCATCGTCGCGGCCGCCGACCAGCCACGGGTGGGCAGCCAAGTGGCGCAACAGGGCGGCTGTTTCGGCGTCGGCCTCGGGTCGCCATGCTTTGCGCCGTCGCAGCGGGTGAGGGGAGGACGCTTCATTTGTTACAGGCTTCGGCTCGGGCGTCTGGGCGTCGGTCTCCTCGCTCATGCTGCGCCTTCCTGCAAGGTGGCGGGGCGGGGTGCCTCGTTGTCGGGAGCGGCGGGGCCGGCGTGCGGGGTGAGGTGCAGCAGCGCGTGTGCGCAGACGTCTTCCCGCGTCGTGGTGCCCGCAACGGCGGCGAGGGCCACGGCGGAGGGGCGGCGGCCGGGCTGGTGGAACAGAGGGATCCGCCTGGGCAGGAGCACACGCCAGGTAGGTGCGTTCAGGGTGCCGACTCCGTTGCCGGTGTGGATGAGGGTGCAGGCGAGCCCTTCGCTGGTGCCGGTGCGGCTTGGGCCCGTCGCGGCGGCTCGGGCGGCGGCCATGAGGGCGGCGAGCGCGACGCGGGCAGCAGCCTCGTCCAGGTGTTGTCCGGGAACTGAGGCCAAGACCGCGGCGACAGCGACTGCGTGCTCGGCTCGCCGACGTGATCGGGCTTCGGCCACTTGCGCTTTGACTGCTGTGTCGTCACGTGGTGTGGTGCCTCTGCCGCGCGGGCCGGACCGGCCGGTGGTGCGCAGGAGCGTCGGCACTGGCACCTGCGGTCCGCCGCGCCAGGACGGGTTGCGGCCGGCGTCGTCCTCGTGGGCCTGGCCGTAGAGCTTGCGCCAGGGGTGGTCGCCCGCCGCGGCCTGGAAGATCTGCACGCCGATCTGCGGGGTCAGCACCGCCCGGGCAAGAGCCAGGGCGCGGGTACGGGTGGAGGCGGTGCCTGCTGAGGAGTGCAGTCGGCGCAGATTGGCGTGCATGCTCGGCAATGTCCGTACCAGGCGCAGCGAGAATCGCGCCGCGCGTCCGCTGCGGGCGTCGAACCAGGCAGACAGTCCCTCCCAGTCCTCCACACGGCCTCCGCGCGAGGCGCTGAGCGCACCGGCAGCGATGAGGTCGCGGGCTTGGGAGGCGTCGACGGCCGCCTGTGCCAGCTGGCCGAACCATGGCCGCAACACCGTCAGTGCCGCTGCCGCTCGCGCCGAGCCGGAATCGAGTTCGGCGGCGACGCGGGTGGCATAGTCGACCAGCAGGCCCTTGAGGTCGTTGGTGCGTTCCTCGTCCAGGTCGAACCGGTCGGCCAAGCTCATCAGCGCATCCTCGGCACCGACCAGGGCCGCGTCCAGGTCATCGTGACTGGTGAACACGGCGCTCACTGCATCGACGCCTGCGGCCTCCAGATGACCGGCGGCCGGCTCCCTCGTGCCCAGCGACTCGGCGAGCTTCTCAAGGTGGGTCACGATGCGGCTGAGCGACACGATCGGGATCTCCCGCACGGTCGGCGTGCCGGCCAGGACCTGCCGGTAGAAGCGCTGCACGTGGCGGCCCGCAGGACTGGCGGTGTAGCGCCAGTTCCGTGCCAGGATCTCGGCATACCGCCGCGCCCGGCTGGTGTCCGACCGTACTGAGACCGCTCCCATGTCCTTCAGGGCATCCAAGCGTGTTTCGACCAGCCGCGCTTCCATACCGAGCCGGGTGACCGACAGCGCTGCTGCGACTTCGGTAACTGTCATGTCGGTCACCGACCCCTCAAGCACATCCATGATCGCGATGTAGTCAGCAGATTCCGGACGCACCAGATACCCCACGACCTGCCGGGCGTCGCCCACGCCATCAACCGCAGCACGGTCCGACTCTTCCGCCACCACTCCCCCTTCCGCGCGCCCCTGGCCCAGCCTGTTGTGGGCCTTGTTTTGGAAAGTAGATGCAGCCACTGACAACGCCGCCGAGAATCGGCAAATTCGAGAGTCTTTCCTGCACCCCACATGACTCGAATCCACCACCGCAACCAGCCGCAAGTCGCAGACGACGAACCGATACTGCCCGTGTCAACACCTCATTCCATGACCGAGGCCGCAGGCCTCAAAAGCTGGTTTGATCTGCAGCTTTGGGATCCCTGAGCAGACGTCTCGATCGCTGGCGAGGCCTTCCGAGGCACAATGAAACCGAGGCGGCGCACGCTGCACCCAGCGGGCGGCATTCGGCCAGATTGATGCCCGAAGCCGCAAGCACCGAATGCGCGGACCCCACCGCCGTCTCCCCACTCAAACAATTCGCCAATTCGTTCGATAATCGGGGTATCCAAGACCCACGACTAATCCAAGGACGGCGCAGGCCCTATTCAGCGTCAGAACGAAGCCTGCGGTGGCTGCCGAAGCGGCCAAGGCCCAGCTCCAGAAACAGCCTCAGAGCGGTGCCGCTGTTCCAAAAGCCGACCATGTTGACGTCGATCAAGCACAGGCTCGTCGTGCGGCGAAAGCGCGGGGCCGGGAAGCACCGGCCGTCGGTCGACGGCATGACCCGGAACTGCATACCGGCTCGTCGCAGCTGTCCGGATCGCGTTGTTCGCCGCTCCGGCGGCAGCGGGCGTTGTGCTAATGCTCTGGCAGTCCGTTGCCGACGGCTCACCGCGACAGTACGACGTGATGCCAGGGAGACGTCATGTCAAGGGAGTTGCAGGTCCTCCACTTCGACACCAACGAGGTGCGCCGGACCCCAGCGACCAGGTCGGGGTGGTCTCGGAACTGCTGCTCGCGTGCCCAATCGGCGAGGTCGGCTTTGTGAGCAGCCCGCACGGCGTCGGGGCTGATGCCGGTGAGGGTGGCGATGCCCATGTTGATGTCGTCGAGGCCGTGGTATCGGTTGGCGGGCGCGTAGATGCCAGCGGCGTCGGCGGCGTACTCACATCCGGCCGCGGCGAATTTCTCGAACAGCCATCGCCGGAAGGGTGTCCTGGGTCTCCCAGGCGGAGTCGTAGTTGTCGACTCGGGGTCGTCGTAGCCGGGACCGATGATGGGCATGAGGTCTCATTTCCCGTCGGTGATCAGCAGTAATGGAGTGGAGCTCCGGGCAACGGCAGTGCATACACCTGGTACGGCACGGCGGTTGCGTCGTCGGCGGGCCGGTCGGAAGTGCCGGTGCGGGTGAACCGGCTTTGGCCAGGACTCGGCCGGAGGCCGGATTGTCGGGGTGTGCATGGCCTCCCGGCGCTCCAGGCCGGCGGTGGCGATGGCGAAGGCGGTGACGTGCTTGACCGCTTCGGTGGCGTAGCCGTTGCCCCAGGTGTCCTCGCGGAGGATGTAGCTGAGGGTGCCCAGGGACGGGGCCCGTCGCCGCAGGGCGATCAGGCCGATCATCTCGTCGGTGGCGAGGATGCCCCAGCTCCACTGTGCGCGCGGTGTCTCGGCGGCTCTGGCGAGGGCTGTGCGGATCTTCTCGTGGGCCTGGTCGAGGGTAAGGGGCTTGCCGGTGGTGTGCCGGATGGAGGCGCCGCTGTAGATGCGGGTGAGAGCTGGTGCATCGTCGGGGCCCAGGGCGCGCAGGGTCACCATGAGGCAGTCAGCTCCTTCACGGTGGGGCGGTCGGCGGGGTCGGGGCCAGGCACGCGGTGATGGCGTCCTCGGGTTCGGGAACGGGCCGCGGCCGGACGTCGCGCAGCGCTGTGGTGGTGCCCTTGGCGATGGCGGCCGGCTTCTCCAGCCGGTCGGTGGTGTCGTCGTAGGCGACGCGGCGGTGGCCGGTCCAGCACCAGAACAGGGAGGCGCCCAGGCTCCAGATGCCGGCGGGCGGCTGGGCGGGAATGTGGGTGTCGGCGGGGGTGGAGAGGATCGCGGTGGCGACTCGGGGGCGGTGGTGCGGGTGAGGGCGCCCCGGTAGGGGACGCGGCGGTCGGCGGCGGGGCCGCAGGCGAGGGCGTAGTCGATGACGGCGGCGTGGCCGTCGTGGGTGACGAGGGTGTTGGTGGGCTGGACGTCGGCGTGGGCCCAGCCGGCGGCGTGCAGGCGGGCGAGGCGCTCGGTCCAGGTGCGTGCGATGCCCGCGAGCCAGGGGCGGACTGCGGCACGGTCTCCTTCGGGGCCGCGGGCGAGGGTGAGGGCCCGCCACAGGGGTACGCCGTCGATCCAGGTGACGGCCAGCCACCGGCCGCCCTCCCACGTTCCGGCGCTCACCCGGTAGTCGGGGCTGAGGGCGCCGGCGGCGGTGAGGCGAAGGAGGTGGTCGTCCTCCTGGGCCATCTCGGCGGCCTTGTCGCGGGCGCCGTCGCCGTCGGGGTCGTTGGCTTTCCACGCGACGGCTCCCTTGGGCCTTGGATTTTCCAGGCCGGGAGCCGCGCCGATCGCTCAAAGGATCAGCGCAGCACAAGAGCGCCGGCACCTGTCGAAGTCCCGACCAACCAGTCGAAGACCGTCGGACCCTCGCCGGCACGCGCCGCGGCAAGATCTTTGCGGGACTGTCGGTCGGATGGTCGGCGACCGGAGCGAATTGGTCTTCCCAGTGCGGGGGATCAGCTGCTGAGGTCGAACACGCCCCACGCGGTGAACGGGTCGGCCCGGACGTAGATCCTGCTTCCTCTGCTGACAACCCGCCGGCGGCCGGGGGCGGCGCCCTCGGGCAGGGTGAGCAGGCCGACGTCCGTTGGCTCGACTGATGTTTCGGTGAGCTCTCCGCGGGCGAGTCGGTCCCGCTCCTCGCCGTAGCCGCCATGGAAGGCGACCTGCTCGCCGTGGACAGCCACCGCATGGGCGCCCCGTACGCGGTTCGCCCACACTCTCACGGGCCGGTCACGGCGGTCGGGGCACATCTCGACGAGTGGGAAGCCGTGTACGGGCACGCCCAGGCGGCGGTGCCCGACACGTTCAGGGCGTAGCAGTCGAAGAGACCGGGGATGGGGGCGCCGTCTGACGTCCAGGCAAGCCGGCCCGTGGCGCTCCAGCGGCGGATTCCGGCCGGGTTCTCGTCGAAGTGCCCGACCCAGATATGGCCGGACTCGTCCACGAGCAGGTGCTCGATGGCGTCCCCGACGGAGAAGGACGAGGTCTCGCGGCCGAGCGCGTCAAAGACCTGGACCTGGTCCGCGTCCTCGTACCGGCGGGCGCGAGACGCAGCGACGACGAACCCGCCGTCGGGCAGGCGGTCCAGGTGCGGCCAGCGGGCCCGTACGGCGCTCAGCTCGGTGAGTTCGACGTTGCCGCCCGGATCGACGGAAACGACCAGCGCGTTGAAGGGCAGGACATCGCCGCCGGGCTGCGGAGCGCGTTCGGCGAGCAGCCAGTGGGCGGCGCCGAAGACGTCGGCGGTACTGGTCAGGACGTGGCGGTCGTGGTGCGCTCGGGGCAGGTGGGCGTAGGGAACGAGGGCGGTCTTCTGCACGGGCGGGCTCTCCTGGGTGGGCGGTCACGGCCATCGGGCACTGCGGCAGTCGGTGGCGCGCGAGCGGTGGAGAGCGGAGCAGGGCGCCTAGATGTACTGATCGGGGAGGTTGATCAACCGTGAGAACGGGGGCTGGTTGCCGCAAGCGCTGTGCGGACGGTGCTGGTTGTACTGGTGCAGCCACGGTGGCAGAGCGTCTCGGCGTTGTTGCTCGCTGGTGTAGCAGCGGGCGTAGGCCCAGCCGTCGGCCATGGTGCGGTGGAAGCGTTCGACCTTGCCGTTGGTCTGCGGACGGTAAGGGCGCGTGTACTTCGGTGTGATCGAGAGGGTGTCGCACGTGTCGCGCCACAGGTAGGACCGGTAGGCGCCGCCGTTGTCGGAGAGAATCCTCTCGATGGTGACGCCGCGCTCGGCGAACCACTCCACCGCGCGATGCAGCACGCCGACTGCGGTCACGGCCGTCTCGTCATCGTGGACCTCGGTGTAGGCGACGCGGGAGTGGTCGTCGATGACGGTGTGCACGAACGCATATCCGAGCTTCGGGCCGCCGTAGGCGTTGCGTGACTTGCCCGGTGTCGCGACGCGGTGCTTCTCGCCTTGGCGGCGACCGACGTACCGCCAACCGCCTCCATCGGGGATGTTCCCGAGCTTCTTCACATCCACGTGCACGAGCGATCCCGGGTGGTCGTGCACGTACCGGCGGACGGGTTCACCTGTCGCTCGATCGACGTAGGCGAGTCGGTTCAGTCGGACCGATCGCAGGATTCGGTGCACTGTCGACGGGGCGATGTCGAGTCTCGCGGCGAGCTGGACGGGCCCTTCTCGCAGGCGCAGTCGCAGGCTGACGCATCACTTCGTCACGTTCTTGGGTATTTTGGTCGGAGATCTCCGGGGTCGTGAGGATCGGTCCTGCATGGACTCGCCTGCAAGGTAGCGATCGGCCCAGCGCTGTACGGTTGGCCAGGACACCTGGAATCGGGCCGCGACTTCGCTGGTCGGCCAGCCGTCGTCAACGACGAGTCGAGCGACTTTCAGACGGTGGCGCGGGGTGAGGACGGCGTTCGGATGTGACATGTTTGAGCTCCTGGACAGCCTGAAGGGCCGACCATCGGGTGCGGGCGGCCCTTCGACAACGTGTGGGTAGAGGGCGTGAAGATCAGTCCACCGGGGAGACCCGGATGAGGTTGCCGTCGGGGTCCGTGATGACGAACGTGCGACCGAAGACAGCGTCGTGTGGCTCCTCCGCGACATGGACTCCCTTCGAGACCCAGCTCGTGAAGATCTCGTCAATCCCGGTCGCTCCTCCTGGGACCATCAGTCCGACTTCGCTCGTTCGAGGGGTGTTCGGGACCGCACGCTCGCTGTAGCCCGTCCACAGCGCGAACAGGACGCCGGGAGCAACCTCGAAAGCTACGTAGTGGGGACTGATGAAGGTCGGTTCGATCTCGAACAGGTCGCTGTAGAAGGCGGTAGCGGTCTCGGCGTCGCGGACGCCGATCAGGAACAGGTTGGGTGCGGGCATAGTGCGCTCCTCAGATCGTTGAATTCTCGGTACTGCTCCAGTTGACCGCCGCATCGCGACAGAACCTGTCACCTTTTCTGCAAAGGTTGGTCAGTATGAAGGCTTCGAGGCTGTTGCATCTCTTGCTGCTCCTGCAGGCCCGTCAGCGCATCACCACCACCGAGCTCGCCGGACGTCTGGAAGTGTCTCGGCGGACCGTGCTGCGGGATGTCGAGGCGCTCTCGACAGCAGGTGTGCCTGTCTATGCCGAACGCGGGCGGAACGGCGGGATCGTCTTGCTCCCCAGTGCGCGGCTCAACGCATCGCATCTGGAACCATCAGAGCTGGAGGCACTCTCCGTAGCCGGTTTGGACAGCGCGCAACTTGAGCGTATGGGTCTGTCTGCGGTGTGGGAGTCGGCCGCGCGCAAGATCGCCGCTCGGCAGGCTGCAGCACCTGGATCGCCGAGCCTGCTGCAACTGGCGGACCTGGTGCTGGTAGACAGCACCGCGTGGTTTGCTGACTCAGAGGCAGGGGTCGACGTATCGGATCTGGCCTCGGCACTGCGACACCGCCGCCGGCTGCGAATCCAATACCGGCGCAGCGCCGAGAATCAGGCCTCAACGCGGGTGGTCGACCCGTACGGGATCGTCGCGAAATCCGGTCGCTGGTATCTCATCGCCGATGACCAGGGGAACGGTCGGCTGTTCGCTCTGGAACGACTCTCGTCCTACGAACAACTCGACGCGCCAGCTGCTCTCCGACCAAGCGAAACCCTCCGCACCAGATGGGCCGCGTTGAAGGAACGCACAGAGGGGCAAGGTCGCGTGAGCGTGACCGTCCGCCTGCCAGAAAATGGACTCGACCTGGCGCGGCGCATCCTCGGCAACCGCATCCACGACGTCTCCGACGCGGAAAACGGCTGGTGCACCGTCGTCGTCCGCTACCCCGACATCGAGTCAGTGCGTCAGCTCCTCCAGTTCGGCGACCACATCGAGATACTCACCCCAGAGACAGCCCGCGAACGCATCAGTCAGCTCGCCAGAGACCTGGTTGAAAGGCACTCAACCCCGGCCTCGTGACTGCCGAGCGGAACGCCCTGCTCTCAATCAACGTCTCCGGTCAGTACACCGGCATGGCCCTTTCTGGTCGTCATGAGGTGATCAACGTCGACATCCGACCTCGTGACAAACCTTTTCGGCGCGCCACCCCAACCGAGACCACCTCCCTCTGGAGGGGACGTCGAGCTGAGCTCTCGATCTACCGGGCAGTCCCAACTGCAGTGCTCAGTCACAGCGGTTACCGTGACTGAGCACTCCAGCCGGCCGGCGCAGGGCGAGGGGCGCGCGGGACTTACGGCAGAATCACGCTGTGACGTCCATGGGGCTCCTGGCCGAGCTGGAAGCCGGCATGGCAGAGCTGTCCACACCGATGCGGGTGTACGTGGCCGCGGGACGCTTCACCGAGCCGGAAGCCGACCTGCCACAGTTGGCGGCCCGGATCCGCACACTGCTGGTCGCGATCACGACGGACGAGGCCTGGCGGCGCTTCCTACCCGGGTACGCCCCACCGTCCGTCCCTGAGATCTGCGCTGCTCTGGAACCGGTGGACACGCACAGGGCCGCCCCGTTCCTGGCCCAGGTCGCGGCCGTCGACCTGCTCTGGCCGAGCCACCGGCACCTGCCCGCCGAGAGCGCCGAACCCGCGGCGGACCGAGTGGTGTCCCTGCTCGGATCAAAGGCCAGCTGGTGGACCAACCACGACGCCGAATGCGGCGCAGTGAACGGGCTCACCCCTCTGTTCGACAGTCTGCTCGCAGGAACGGACGGTGAGCACTTCGCGCTGGCCCTGCAGATCGCCGACGACTGAGCGCCCCATCTGGGCGGGCGCACGGCCAACCGTCAACAATGCCCGCATTCCTCCTCATCGACGCCGCAGCGCACTCAGCCCAGCTGGCGACTCGCCGCAGCCGTTCGCCTCACCGATCCCAATCCCTGCATCCGCCAAACGGGTCGGGTGGCCTGGTGATGAGCCGCGGTTCAGGCGTCGTCGGCTGCCTCGGCAAGAAGACCTGAGCCGTGTTCCGCACGCTGTTGACCGCGCTGGACACCGCGCTGGCGCGATCACTGTGCGGGCTAGTTGGTGCAGGTGTCGAGCATGGAGGTCAGCGCGGTCTTCTCGCTGTCGGTGGTGGTGAGTTTGCACACGGACTTCACATGGGTGCAGTCCTCGGCGTAGGTGCACCACAAGGCGTGCTTGGCCGGCTTCCAGTCGGCTGGGCCGCTGTCGCTCTTGGAGCTGTTGGAGGACTCGGAGGCGACGACGAGCTGGGGTCTTCGAGGTCGTTGCCGAAGGCTTCGCGCTGGTCCGTGGTCCAGGCGTCGGCGCCGGAGCGCCGGGCTTTGGGCGAGGGGACCATGTGGTCGATGGTGGCCTGGGCGACGTTGGTGACGGTGGCGTCGTCGTATACGGAGTACCACTTGCCACTGGCCAGCTGACGACACTTGTCGGACTCGTCGACGACCTCCTTGCCGCCGCGGGCGGCGTCAGCCCCCTGGGTCCACCCGCAGCGCCGGGCACATCATCCTTGGGCCGGTGACCGGTCCCCTTCTGCCGCAGTCGGTGCGGAGCCCGGCTCATGGCGTTCGTGTCTGTCCGAGGCCAGGTCTGAGGTGCGGCGGTGAGCTTGTCGAGGACGTGCGGGAGCAGGGCGTTGGCGTAGGCGCGGTGTGGCAGGTCGTGGATGGTGATGCGGCTCGAATGGGTGGAGAGCGGACGGTGGCGTCGTCGGCGGCTTCGCGGACATTGGCCAGGCGTTGAACGGAGGCCCTGTCCGTCTTCCCCAGGACGTCCTTCGACCACGTGGTCGAAGGACCGGTGCCCGAAGGCCGGTGGGATATGGCCGAGGATCGCGCGCAGCAGCATGTGGCAGGCGTAGGTGCGCTGTGCGGTGTAGTTGGCGTTGAGCTCGCGGGCGAGGCGGGCAGCTTGTCCAGCTGCCCGGTGGTGCGGGCGGCTTCGAGGCCGCCGATCAGGCCTTCGTCGATGTAGGGCCGAAGGCGGGCTCGGCAGCCGGGCGGCGGTCCGCCCCTTCTTACGGAGGGACGGACCGTTTGAAGTACCTGGATCAGCGCAGCAGCAGGTACAGGTGGAAACTCCTGGACGAGGTCCAGTCGCAGCGCCACCGTATGACGTTGGTGTGGTTGTCCTTCCACCACTGACCGCTGCGCTCGCACGCGGCGCTCTTGTTGAATGTCTCTTTGGTGTCGTACCAGGACGAAGAGACCGTTGACGGAGCAGCAGTCGCCGTCGCTGGCACGGCGACAGCGGCAGTAGCAGTAGCACCCAGAACAGCCGCCGCGACGGCCAAACGCATTCTCATAGGTGGACTCCCCTTGCAGTGAGGGACGTGGGACGGTTACCCGTGCTCGGGATTCCCGTCGGGCCGGATGTTGCGAGCTTGCTCCCTCGGTCTGGGGATGTCAGCACACAACCTGTCCGGGACATGTTCGGAACAGGTGCCGGACATGTCCGGGCTGATCAGCCGGGCAAGTCGGACTGTTGTCCGCGTTCACTGTCGACGACCGGCGCGTCGGCACAGTCCCCACCGCTCCTGTTCTTCACCATCCGTACGCCGGTCCAGTGGTCACCCGTCTTGCGGTTGACACCGACGTCTCGGCACGCGGCGAGAGGGCGCAAACCAGAGAATCTTCCCTCAGGCGTCGAAGACCGCCCCTGCGGTCCCAGTACGGGCAACCCACCCTCCCCGCCCCGATTTGCGATCCCGCGCCCCGAACAGCTCGATTTGCTCTTGTGTGTCCAGCTCACGCTTGCGAGCCTGTCCGGTGTTCCGAACACGGGGGAAAGCGGAGGGAGTGGGCGGACATGCCCGACGAGCAGCCACCCGATCCCCGGCGAGCCAGGACTCCGGCGGAGTTCGTCGTGGTGATGCGGCTCATGAAGGACCGTTCAGGCCTGACGTACCGGCAGCTGGCCGTGCACGCCGAAGAACGCGGGGACGCGCTCCCGGCCAGCACCCTTGCCGGTACCCTCAGCCGCGGTTCCCTTCCCCGCCCCGAGGTCGTGGAGGCTTTCGTCCGCGCCTGCGGTGGTTCTCCGCGCGACGTTGAACGCTGGCTGAGGGCCCACCGCGACCTGACCCGCAGCAGCCCCCATACCACCGCCCCCGAGGACACCACGGCGGCGGGCGACACCGACACAAGCGGCACTCACCAGGGAAAGCCGTCCCCTGAACAGGGGACGACTCCGGGACCGAGGAGGCCGGCACACGGTCGCCTCATCGGCAGCGTCTCCTTGGCCCTGCTGGCCGTGACCGGCGGCTCCCTGGCGCTCACGCGCCTCACCCGGGAGGAAACAGCCCCGGCACATATCATCGGTGCGGCTCCGGCCTCCGCCACGCCCCGCGCCGCGCTCCCCGGACCCCAGCCGGGCATCTACCGCATCCGTTCCGCTGCCTCGTCGCTCTGCCTGTCCGAACGAGAAGAGGAGAGCAGCGGCCGCATCTACCAGGCCACCTGCGCCAAAGCCGTCCCGGTCTACTCCGTCGAGCCGATGGAAGACGGCACCTACCGGCTCCGCTCCCTCCACCCGGTCTTCGGCAACGGCTGCCTCGGCGTGACGGGCGGGAGCACACACACAGGCGCCCAACTGACGAACGACTACTGCGGCCACCGCGGAAACGCCGAACACTTCCAGCTCCAACCCGCCGGCCACGCCCGCTACCGACTCGTCCCCACCCACACCGGCGCCTGCACCTCGATCCACGGAAGCCCACCGACGCAATGGACCCCCGTGATCCAGCTTCCCTGCCGCACAAAGGACCCAAAGCAGCTTTTCCTCCTCGACAGCCGCCCCCCACCGACACCCGCACCCTCCATCACCAACAACTGACCCAACCGCACCAACCCCACCACAACGCCACAGCGCCACAGCGCCACAGGCACCACAAAACAGCCAAAAACA